>JAVERJ010000237.1:0-3570 GCA_034007185.1 Candidatus Carbonibacillus sp.
TGCTGAACGCGCAGCATGAGCAAAGAGGACATCTTCTTCTGGTACGTAAAACTTACTCCCTTTTCCAAAAATGTCCGTGTCATCAGCCAATGACGCTCCGAAAGAAGCCGCCAGTGTGGAGAGGGTGTACGGTGCGCGCGTTGCATCGAGTAAATATTGGGCAATGAGTCCATCTCCGGCATATCCTTTGAATGTCAGATGCGACCGAGCAAAAGCAATCAAGGCGCGTTTGGCATCATAGACGATTTTTTTCAAGTGTGGATTAGCAAAAAACTGCTGTAGCGCCCGATGTTTGATCAAGCCTTCCCGATTAAAGACCACGGTGCCCACCGTATGCGCGATAGCTCCAGCGATCAACTGGGCATGATGCGGACTGGCCCCATCGTAATATAAGACAATATAACTTGCCTCATCCGTCGCTTTTTCTATATGGTTTAGATATGTTAAACCATCCGTCCTCTCCCCGGTAATCGGCGCTGCGGTCATCGCCGTATTCGATGAGGATGCGTGCGCTGGCTGTGGTGCGTTCCCATGACGGCGTACAACGTTTTCTTGATCAAGCACATAGGAAGCAAGGGCGCCGCCACGTATGCGATCGATCAAGGAACGAAAAGCAAGGCTTTCCAAAAAAGGGATCAACGCTTCCACATAAAAACCTTGATACCGTGCCTCATCAAGCGTCATCGTGATCGGAACGGCATGATCGATGATCACGAGCTCACGGCTAAGCCGGGCTTTGTCTTCATGTAGCGTCAGATTTTCTTTTAATTTCCCTTTGAGTTCAGCAAGATGTTCATAGACACCCGCCAGCGTCTTGTACGTTTGAATCAGCTTAAGTGCCGTTTTTTCGCCAACACCAGGGACACCAGGAATATTGTCGGATGTGTCCCCCATGAGCGCTTTCACTTCGATCCATTGAGAAGGTACAATGCCATACGTTTCTTGAAAGATGTGTTCATCGTACCAATCGAGTTCCGTCACACCTCGACGCGTCAGTCCGACCATAACCCCAGGGCGAAGAAGCTGTAGCAGATCGCGGTCGCTCGAAATAATGCGCACCGCAGCATGCGTATGGTGTTCTAAAGCGAGATGAGAAACCGTTCCAATCAAGTCATCCGCTTCATAGCCTTCCTGCTCGTACCATTTGATTCCGAAGGCGCTCAGCAATGCTTTTAAGCGAGGGAACTGAAGAACGAGGTCGCTCGGCATTTTATCCCGTGTTCCTTTGTATGCTTCATACGCTTCATGTCGAAAAACGGTTTTTCCCGCATCAAACAAAACGAGTACATGGGATGGGACGATATCTTCTAACAATTTCATGAGCATCGTCGCAAAACCATAGATGGCACCCACAGGTTCACCTTGTGCATCATTTAAAGCGGGCATGGCATAAAAGGCACGATACAAAACACTATTGCCATCGATTAAAAGAAACTTATCTTCATGTTTTTCATCTTGTCCACGTTCACTCGGGCGTTGATCTGGATGCGTTATGCGCGCATCATCAGAGTTTGAGACCACCGTTTGACGTCCTCCTCAATCATTAAATTCGCGAATCTCACCCGTTTTTTGATAATAAATCCATTCGCATATATTGGTCACATAATCACCGATTCGCTCTAAAGAACGGGCGATAAATAAAAACTGCGTCCCTTGATTAATCCATTTTTCATCCGTCATCATGATCTGTATGGCATCTGTGACGATAACTTTATACAGCGCATCGACTTCGTCATCGCGTGCGGCAATCGCCCGTGCGCTCTCACTGTCTTGTGCAATATACGCTTTAAGTGCAGCCGAGAGCATTTCCCGAACGATTTTGCCCATTTTTGGTGTATCGACGAGGGGCTTGACATATATTTCATTTTGAATGCGCAGGGCAGCCTTGGCAATGCTCACAGCGTGATCGCCAATGCGTTCGAGATCATTAGAGACTTTTAGCATCGTCCCGATTTTTCTAAGATCACTGCCCAAAGGTTGCTGCAAAGCTATCGTCGTAAAACAACCGCTTTCGATTTTAAGTAAAAGCGCATTGACTTCACTATCTTCACGAATCACCGTTTCAGCAAGGTCTCGATCTTGTTCCATAAGCGCTTTGAGCGCACGATCAATCGCTGTTTCAACACGAGAACCCATCGTAATCAAATCGTTATGAAGCGCATTGAGCGTTGCGTCAAATTGTGATCGCATCCAAAAGCACCTCCATCTTTCGTCTCTAACAACTTGTACATATGTGTTATAGATATTTGTTGTAAATATTTGTTGTACGTATGTCTTGTACATTTTTATTCACATTTTTACATTTATGAGTTATCTTTTTCAGAAGACCTGTTCGCAAGATGCTTCTTCTCTTGTTTCATGGAAATGCTAGAAACTGTTCCATGCTCAGTACTGTGCGGTCTTTCCCGCGGCAGACGGACATAAAATGTCGTCCCTTGTCCTTCTACACTTTCAACCGCGATTGTTCCTTCCATCATTTCGACCAAATGTTTAACAATTGCCAGCCCCAGACCTGTACCTCCAGAATTGCGAGAACGCGCTTTATCGACTCGATAAAACCGTTCGAAAACCCGGGTTAAATCTTTTTTAGGAATACCGATGCCATTGTCTGCTACCCGGATCAGCACCTCATCGTTGGACGGCCCAACATATTCAGCATAGACCGCAACATAGCCTCCCGGAGGCGTGTACTGAATACCGTTGATCACGAGATTGAGTAAAATTTGTTTTAAACGGTCATAATCCGTCTCCAATGTTAAATCATCATCGACATAAGCACGAATGGCAATCGATTTTTCTTGCCTTGATTTTTCTACTTGTAAAAAAACATCCGCGATCAGTGTTGCCAGTTGAACATCACGGTATTCAAATGGTACTCTTCTTTGCTCAATCTTGGATAGATCAAGAATGTCTTGAATAAGGCGCTGAAGACGTTCGCTTTCTCGATAGATAATCTCTGCAAATGCACGCGCTTCATGCGGATTCTCGACGGCACCGTCTAAGAGTGTTTCGGCAAAACCTTGAATCGAGGTGATGGGTGTTTTCAACTCGTGCGAAGCATTGGCCACAAATTCACTCCGTATCCGCTCGAGGCGACGTATTTCAGATATGTCATGCAGCATCACGAGCAGACCATCATAACGATTCGCTTCATTAAAAAGTGGGACAAGTTGCAAATCGATGACGCGCTCTACAGGGAAATAAAGCATCAGTTCTTGACGTAACGGTTCATGGCTATCTTCGGCATGATCAATCCATTTGCTGAGTTCATAATGTTTGAGCGCTTGAACGTGACCAAAACCGATCACTTCTTCGATGTTGAGTTGTAAAATCGAAAGCGCTGCACGGTTGGCAAAGGTCACCACACCATGGCGATCGAGTAAAAATACACCGCTCGTCATGTTTGCAAGGACATCCGACAGTCTTTTTTCGTTTTCCCGAATGCGCCTAACATTTTCTTCGAGCGATCGACTCATGGCGTTAATGGCCTGAGCGAGGGTGGCGATCTCGGCATAACCCGCTACGTCTACCAGCGTCCCATAACGCGCCGCCGCGATCGAACGGGCCACT
>JAVERJ010000238.1:0-3552 GCA_034007185.1 Candidatus Carbonibacillus sp.
GCATTTTCCGGCGGACGATTTTGACGTTTGAAGGGCTTAGTTGGCGACGATTATGGACATTTTTCGCAGAACATCGCAGTTGAGGCAACCGAGGACGTCTCACATGCATGCACTTCAGGATACGCCCTTTCCGTTTTGCCATTGAAATGTTTATGGCGCTGGAGGCGATGCGATCCGGCCAGTCCTACAAAATTTTCTTTTATTACATTGTAAACGGGCTTTCAGTAGATTTCCATGCTCTCTATCACAATGTGCGTCATGCCTTTATTCTCAAGCCAAAAAAAATTTGATAAAAATAGCGTGGGGTCGTAGGGTAGGTCTTGCCCTTCTAGCCCCCTTTGTTTTATCGGGGGCGATGAACAGTATCAAAGGCAAACCAGCCGATCAGTCGATGGTTCACAGCTTCTTCAGTTAAATCCGGAAACAGATTATGCTGTCTGAGTGCTTTGTAAAAGCGTTGCATCGGTTCAAGGGCATCATACGATGCTTCAGGTGTGTCTATCCCGCTGTTTTTTCTTCCTTTTCGCGAGGCTGTGCGGAAGATCTCCCATGCGTGTAACACCACAGCGCGTGCACCTGTTCGACCTTCGACGGCTGTCTGGTACCAAGTGGCATATGGCTCCGTATGCGCAAAAAAGTGATCAATCCGTTCAACATCAGCCCAGAAAGACGGACCAAATCGTTCTTCTACCTTCCCCATTAAAAGCGCAATCTCAATCTCGTACATCGGACGCTCCGTTTTTTTATCCTCTCCGATCCACGGTGTTTCCAAAATAAAAGGGCGACCTGCCAACAAAGGATGATGGACAACCGCACTTAATGCTTCATAACCGATATACCCCGAGCCGAGAGGAGCATGTCGATCTTTCATTGCGCCACGTGCATTTTTGCTATCATTGACGTGCACGACCGTTAGGCGTTCAAGCCCGATGATACGATCGAATGCCTCCAAGGTACCATCGATATCATGCACAAGATCATAACCAGCATCATGTGTATGACACGTGTCAAAACAGACGGAAAGTCGTTCAGGATAACGACTTTTTTCTATAATCGTTGCGATCTCTTCGAACCGTCGTCCGATCTCTGTGCCTTTACCTGCCATGGTCTCCAAAGCAATGCGAACCTCATGACCGTGAGAAAGGACGGTATTTAAACCTTCAACGATTCGCTCCGTACCATATGTCACATCACGATCGGTAAAAGCACCTGGATGAAGGACAATGTCTTTCGCCGTCAAAACTTCCGTACGATCAATTTCTGATGTCAGAAAATGAACTGCCAATTCAAACGTATCTTCTTTAGGCGATGCCAGATTAATGATGTACGGGGCATGAACAACAATTTCCTCAATACCGTGTTCTTTAGCAAGGGCCCATCCTTCATCGACATACTGTTCATGCATCGGTTTGCGCACTGTATTTTGCGGTGCACCGGTATATACCATAAACGTCGTCGAGCCATAAGAAATGGCCTCCTCTGCCGCGGCAAGCAATCCTTTACCAGAAAAAGAAACATGGGAACCAATTTTTAACTCAGCCATCGATATCCTCCTTGATCGACTCTCTTTATGTATCATATCATAGAGTTTTTAAGAGACAAACATTAGCAGGCCGACTGACATATATCTTTCTATGTCCGGCATCCCTTGGTCAGCATCCCTTCAAATATGATCATAATACATACGATTTATAAAAACGATTCACCTTTGCAATCACAGTATTTATGCATGTTTATGGACAGATATTTTAATACACTTGACATTAAATCGTAATCATTCCTATAATAATCTAGGGTTTTCCCCTTAATTATTTTACAAGGAGGCTTTTTTATGTCTGCACCTAAAGTTGCTTATATCGTTTCGACCCCTCGCGCTGTCAGTTATCGTGTTGGTCAGATGATTTTACCACAACTTGAAGCCGGAACGCATGGTGCGCACGTCGTAGCAATGTTTTTCTTTGACGACAACCTCTATGCACTGCGTAAAGGACACCCGTTAGGTGAACGCATTGCACGCATAGCTAAGGAAAATAATATTATTTTAATGATGTGTGATGCTTGCGCGCTTGAACGCGGTCAAGCCATCGGCGAGACGCGTTGGTGCGCACCCGATGGTCAAGGACGCAAAACGCCCGGACACGTTCAACCGGTCGATACGGTGGAAGGCGTTTTGGTCGGCTGTTTCCCGGACTTATACGCCGCTCTCGCGACCCAGCCGCCCGATTATATCATCACGATTTAAACATAAGGACACGATGCGCATGCATAATCGAAAACGAAGAAGATCTAAACCATTGAGTTAAACCGTCACTCTGTTTTTTCATCCATGGCAAATGTCCAGCCAACAGCCGAAACCCCAGGCACCACACTTAACCGACTCACAATGCGTTCAATGGGTGTATCATCGCGCGTCAGTGCCCTCACTTCCGCTTCAACCCGCGCACGGCTCGTATTTTCAATATCCTCACTACTTAAGCTTAAAAGATGCAATTTTTCTCGTTCGAGCTCTTCCAAGAGGTGAATGCGCACCCGAGGTTCATCCTGCTCCAAGCAAACGAGGTGCAGCATATAGCGCATCTCAACTTCAGTGGCTTCTGATAGCGGCCGCCGGTCGATCAGGTGGGCAAGCGGCCTTAATGCGACATTGGCCAACAAAATCATCAGTGTTGTCACCATAGCATACGCCGTAAATCCCCAACCAGCGAGTACTCCTACCGCAGCCGAAGACCAGAGTGTCGCTGCTGTGTTTAAGCCACGTACATTCATACCATCGCGTAAAATAACACCGGCACCCAAAAAACCAATACCAGAGACAACATATGAAGCGATTCGTGTCGGCGAATTGTCACCGGGAACGAGCGCAGAGAGTGAAACAAAGGCTGCAGCACTTACAGCAACCAGCGCATTCGTACGCAGACCTGCCTGCCGCTGCCGCCATTGCCGTTCCAGACCAATCAATGACCCTAAAATAAGTGCCGTAAACAGATGCCCCGTAAACACCCACAATGTCATAGACGATGCCTCCAGAAACCATTTTCTTATGAAATGTTTATGAACAGGTATAAATGATCGAACCCACCCAAAGACCTATGATCAACCCCAAAAACCCTAAAACAAGCGAGGAAAACGCATAAAAAAGTGCGATTCTCGTTTTTCTTTTTTCCATTCTAGTGACAATATCCAGGGCAAACGTCGAAAACGTCGTATACGCACCAAAAAACCCAGATAACAACACATCAACCCAAAATAAAGGGATAAAATCCGAACTCAACGACAAAATCACCCCAAAACCGAAGGCACCGCTCATATTAACAACAAACGTTCCCCAAGGAAAAGAAGCAGACTGACTGGCACGCGTCATCCATGTACTGAGACGGTACCGTAAAACCGTCCCAAAGAATCCGCCAAGACCGATCGCTAGAAACGTCAATGCAGCCATTTTTGTGCCCCCCACCGCCCGAACCATACACAAACAAGGCCGCATGACATTGTTATAATCAGATATATTAAGGTCGGTATCAGCCGATCATAGACCGCTGTGTTAGACAACAT
>JAVERJ010000239.1:0-3542 GCA_034007185.1 Candidatus Carbonibacillus sp.
CCAAAAATACAGCGAAGAATGATTGGCAGACACGGATGCTTTTCGGACCTCTTGAACCATAAACGGCGCCAACCACCCCCCCATATAGGCAAACGCCCATAAAAGAAGCCATACCCACATTTTGATCATCTCTGGCATGGATCGTCCCCTTTTCTGAATAACCCTTCTCCATTGATGAGGGTCAAAGGCTTTAACTTTATCGTTTATCTAAAGCTTATCCAAACGCATACGATTAGAAACATAAAAAAGCTGTAATCCTCAATCCTTGGATTACAGCTTTTCATACTAAGTCATGAATGCGTCTCAAAGATTATTTCAATTTCTTTTGCCAATCCTCACCAACAAGATCTCCGATGGTTACACCCATTCCGCTTTCTTCAGGCAAAGAAGTCGTATCATCCTCGGTGTTCTCAGCCGACGCTTCCCACGGTTGTTCGACTTCGCGCATACTCAAGCTGATGCGTTTTTCTTCGGGGAGCACATCCAAAACCTTGACGCGTACACGATCCCCTTCAGAGACAACCTCATTCGGCGTACCGACACGGCGCCGTGCAAGTTGGGATATATGCACCAGGCCCTCCACTCCGGGTAGAAGTTCAACAAAAGCACCAAAAGAAGCTAGACGCCGGACGACACCTTCAAGAACATCTCCGACATGAATCTCATCTTGAACGCGATCCCAAGGACTGGGGAGCGCTTCTTTTAGGCTCAAGCTGACGCGTTCGTTATCCGGATCCACACGTAAAATCTTAACCTCTACCTCATCACCAATCTTCACCACATCTCCCGGGTGCTCAACATGATCCCAAGAAAGTTCGGAGATATGAATGAGGCCGTCAACACCGCCTAGATCGACAAAGGCACCAAAATCAGCGAGCCGTGCAACCCGACCCCGAACAATCTGTCCCGGTTTTAGGGAGTTTAAAAGTTCTGCTTTTTTCGCTTCGTTTTCTTCCATGAGGACAGCGCGATGCGAAAGGATGACGCGATTTTGTTCGCGATCGAGCTCGATTATTTTTACTTTCAGCGTTTTGCCTTTATAATCGCTAAAGTCTTCAACGAAGGTCGTGGACACTTGAGATGCCGGGATAAAGCCACGCACCCCAACATCCGCCACCAGACCGCCTTTGACGACATCGAAAATAACGGTCTCGAACACTTCACCACGCTCAAATAGATCTTGTAGACGATCCCAAGCTTCTTCTGCATCTACAGCCCGTTTAGAAACAACGATTTCTTCTTTTTCATCATTGACCTTTTTTACTTTCACTCGAATTTCGTCGCCTTCATGCAGCACATCGGAGATTTTCTCAATGTGTAGCGCTGATACTTCACTAATCGGTAAAATCGCCTCATATTTATATCCGATATCGATTAAAGCTTGCTTATCCTCGATCTTAACCACTTTTCCATTCAAAACATCATCAACATTTGGTGCCTTAACACCTCCTTCTTCATAAGACGATTGACCCATCATGGTTTCTCCCACAGACTTTTGTTCATCCATCATTGACGCCTTTCCTCCTTAACGCCCGCAGGCTTTGCACTCTTCACAAACCTTTCGTATATATTACCTCGCCCAAACGACCGACACATCAGGACGGTGGATGCGAGGAAGATACCTTAAGACGACTCATGCGTTCACGCGCCATTTGAACGATGGTCTCGGTGACTGTCTCAATATTAAGTCCAGTTGTATCAAGGACGACAGCGTCTTGTGCGATTTTTAAAGGTCCGCTGGTTCGAGACGTGTCAAGATCATCGCGCTTGATGAGTTCATCTTTAATCTGTTCTGGATTCACATTGAGACCTTTTTGTTTAAGCTCGAGAAGACGCCGGCGATGTCTTTCTTCTAAAGAAGCTGTTAAGTAAATTTTGAGCATAGCCTTCGGCATAACGACGGTACCGATGTCCCGTCCATCCATCACGACATCCATCTGCTCAGCAAGTACCTTTAAACGTTTCACAATCGCTTCACGAACACGTGGATGTCTTGCTAGAAGGGAGACGCGTTCACCAATCGCCGGAGTGCGTATGTCTTCGCCGACCGGTTCTCCGTCCATATAAAGCTCAACAAAACCGTCATCGTTCTTTTTAAAAACGAGATCCGTTTCGTTGACGAGCGTACTTAAGGCCTCCTCATCATCAAGCGAAACGCCAGAACGATATGCCTTAAGCGTAAGCGCTCGATAGATGGCACCGGTATCGATATACTGAAAACCGAGCGCATGTGCCACATGTCTGGCAATCGTACTCTTTCCAGCGCCAGCCGGACCGTCAATAGCAATTCCTTGCACCCATCCACACCACCTTTACGGCATAAAAGGAAAAAGCAGGGCTGGTCCTGCTTTTTACGAGGAAATATGTAGGTTTCCCCACCTTATGCGCAAAAGCGATCGTACCGGCCCATATCCAGTTCCATCTACTAAAGACAGTATACCATAGCCGTTTTTGGGTTTCAATGCGGAAAAAGGCCTTTTTCTTTAAGTTCGATTTGCCTTTCAAAGGCAAATCGAACCAATAGTGCCTCTTCTGCATCTCCAAGATCGATAAAGCGTACAGATACATGGACCATATCAGGGTTTGGAGCATCGGATAGACGCACAATTTCACCTGATGCTGCCAGTTGCCGTATGCCGCCTTTACGAAAAGGGAGCGCTAAGTAAAAGGTAAAGCGCTGACCAACATGAAAATGGAAACGACGCGCTGCTGCAAAAGCCACGCCACCCCCGGATATATCCAAGGTCTTAAAAGGACCCAGAGGGTTTCCATCTTGATCGGTTAAAGCCAAGGGTAAAGCGATCGGTACGCGTACATACGAACGCCTTTGTGTTTTCTCTACTGTCTCATGATCAGGCAGTGCAAGCATGATTAGAGGAAGCGTTCCACCACGTCGTCCTTTAACTTGAGATGGGAAACGATACGCCACCCCGCCTTTATCTACAAAAACGGCCATAACGTCCATATCATATGGCCAGTGATGATGTAACTGACCACTTTTCAAATCTACAGGAATATCGATGTAAAGATAACGACTGTCGATATCTTGCACACGCGTGCGATACCGTTTGATACTTCCTTCATTATCTTCTATTTCCAATGTCAAAACTTGACCAATTTTTATGTCCAAGCGCGCAACCCACCTTTTATCCTATCCCTGCCATTTTTCTTATTATAACATAGGCTAAAAGGTAGTGGAACTTTTTTCCTCATCTTTGGCATAATCGAGCATTTCGACTTTTTCTTCAATCCCTGTTGCTGCGTTTAAATAAATCCGATATGGTAAATCGTACAGTGTACCGGTAAACTCATATGTCAAAACTTCTTCATTTTGATCGTTAATAATAAGCGCTTGCCGTGTTTTTTCCACTTTAAACTGAGGCGATAATTTGTTGCGCGCGGCTGCCTCTCCTAATACAGGTCTACCGAGATGTCGCTGGCGATGAAAAAGTAAAAAATCAGTTTGATTGAGACCGATGATCTCGCCTTGATCCAATGCCACGTTGACGACCAAGTTGTCGGGATAAAGCAAGATTCCTTGA
>JAVERJ010000008.1:0-23707 GCA_034007185.1 Candidatus Carbonibacillus sp.
ACGCTCGCTTACAGCTCCCCGAGGCATTTCGGTGTTCGCCCCGTCCTTCTTCGGCTCCTAGTGCCTAGGCATCCACCGTGCGCCCTTACTCGCTTATCCTTCCGCTATCCAGTTTTCAAGGTGCAGACGTCTTTCATGTGTTCTTGGTGGAGCTAAGCGGGATCGAACCGCTGACCTCCTGCGTGCAAGGCAGGCGCTCTCCCAGCTGAGCTATAGCCCCTCATGGTGGGCCTAAATGGACTCGAACCATCGACCTCACGCTTATCAGGCGTGCGCTCTAACCAACTGAGCTATAGGCCCACGCTGCCTGGCAACGTCCTATTCTCCCAGGGGGTCGCCCCCCAAGTACCTTCGGCGCTGGTGTGCTTAACTTCCGTGTTCGGTATGGGTACGGGTGGGTCCACACCGCCATCGTCACCAGACAGTTTAGGGTACATATCCTAATGAACCTTTCGGTCCAATCTGCACCCTCAAAACTAAACAGCACGCACTGTAACACGTCTCTTCCTTAGAAAGGAGGTGATCCATCCGCACCTTCCGGTACGGATACCTTGTTACGACTTCACCCCAGTCATCGGTTTCGCCTTCGGCGCTGCTCGCGACTTCGGGCGCCCCCGACTCCCATGGTGTGACGGGCGGTGTGTACAAGGCCCGGGAACGTATTCACCGCGGCATGCTGATCCGCGATTACTAGCGATTCCGACTTCATGCAGTCGAGTTGCAGACTGCAATCCGAACTACGACCGGCTTTCTTAGGGTTGGCTCCAGATCACTCCTTCGCTTCCCGTTGTACCGGCCATTGTAGCACGTGTGTAGCCCAGGACATAAGGGGCATGATGATTTGACGTCATCCCCACCTTCCTCCGCCTCGTCGGCGGCAGTCAGCGATGAGTCCCCACCTCAACGTGCTGGTAACATCGCTTAAGGGTTGCGCTCGTTGCGGGACTTAACCCAACATCTCACGACACGAGCTGACGACAACCATGCACCACCTGTCTCCGCTCCCCTTGCGGGCAGGTGTATCTCTACACCTTCAAGCGGGATGTCAAGCCCTGGTAAGGTTCTTCGCGTTGCTTCGAATTAAACCACATGCTCCACCGCTTGTGCGGGCCCCCGTCAATTCCTTTGAGTTTCAGCCTTGCGGCCGTACTCCCCAGGCGGAGTGCTTATTGTGTGTACTCCGGCACGGATGGATGACTCCACCCACACCTAGCACTCATCGTTTACGGCGTGGACTACCAGGGTATCTAATCCTGTTTGCTCCCCACGCTTTCGCGCCTCAGCGTCAGTTACAGGCCAGTGCGCTGCCTTCGCCATCGGTGTTCCTCCTGATATCTACGCATTTCACCGCTACACCAGGAATTCCGCGCACCTCTCCTGCACTCAAGCAGGCCAGTTTCCAATGACCTCCCACGGTTGAGCCGTGGACTTTCACATCAGACTTAACCCGCCGCCTACACGCCCTTTACGCCCAATCATTCCGGACAACGCTCGCCCCCTACGTATTACCGCGGCTGCTGGCACGTAGTTAGCCGGGGCTTCCTCGTCGGGTACCGTCAATCGGTCTTCAACCTTTTTCTTCCCCGACAACAGAGTTCTGCGACCCGAAGGCCTTCCTCACTCACGCGGCGTTGCTCTGTCAGGCTTGCGCCCATTGCAGAAGATTCCCTACTGCTGCCTCCCGTAGGAGTCTGGGCCGTGTCTCAGTCCCAGTGTGGCCGGTCACCCTCTCAGGTCGGCTACGCATCATCGCCTTGGTAGGCCGTTACCCCACCAACTAGCTAATGCGCCGCAAGCCCCTCCAAAAGCGCCTAAAGCTTTCCTTGAACCCTCATGCGAGCGCTCAATCTATCCAGTATTAGCACCGGTTTCCCGGTGTTATCCCGGTCTTTTGGGCAGGTTGCTTACGTGTTACTCACCCGTTCGCCGCTAGGAACACACCCGAAGGCGTCTTCCCCGCTCGACTTGCATGTATTAGGCACGCCGCCAGCGTTCGTCCTGAGCCAGGATCAAACTCTCCGTAAAAAAAGTCTATCCTAGCGACTTTTCGCTAACGTCTATCTCGCATCGTACGTACGTCCTACGTACGCCTTACGCACTTCAAACACCATTTCCTTTGCCGTGTTACAGGCTGCTGTTTAGTTTTCAAGGTGCACTGCCGCATCTCGCGGCGACATTTGCTACTATATCACACGGTAAAATGGATGTCAAGGGATACCGCCATGCAAGTTTTTACCATATGCGACAATCGCACACCTCGCATGACGTACCCCCACATCGTCTGAAAATCATCCGATCAGACAAGCCAAATAAAATAACTGATAAATACCAAGGCCAGCACCACCATGATGGGATGAACCTCACGCCATTTCCCCTGAACCATCTTGAGCACAGGATAGCTCAAAAAACCAAAAGCAATCCCCATGGCAATACTATAGGTCAAAGGCATAAGAATAACGGTCAAAAAAGCGGGTATGGCTTCATCAAGCTCCTGCCAACGAATTTCCCTTAAATTAGAAGCCATCAACACCCCGACGATAATCAGTGCTGGCGATGTCACTGCAGATGTCACAACAGCAAGCAACGGAGAAAAAAAGAGCGCCAAAAGAAACAAAACTGCTGTAACGACTGCTGTTAGACCCGTTCGCCCACCCGCAGCTACGCCTGCGGACGATTCGATATACGAAGTGGTGGTCGACGTTCCAAGCCAGGCACCTGTCATCGTAGCGATCGCGTCGGACGTTAAAGCTTTCCCGCCACCTTCTAGTTTTCCATCTTTTAAAAGTCCAGCTTGACTTGCAATGGCAATGATCGTTCCTGTCGCATCAAAAAAATCGACAAAGAGAATGGTAAAGACGATAAATAAAAACTCAGGTGTCGGGTGTAAGAGAGCAGAAACATTTAATTGAGCAAAGGTTGGAGCAATCGAAGGGATGCTTCCGATGATATCGGATAGACGGTGGGGCGTCGGAATCAAGCCAGTGGCCATGCCTGTGATAGCAGTCAAGATCATTCCGTAAAATACCGCACCTTTGACCCTTATGACCATTAAAATCGAAGTCACTGCCAAACCAAATAGAGCTAGGAGCGTGTTGCCCTCATGTAACGTTCCTAACGATGGCAAACCGACATCGGCATGGATCACAACGATACCAGCATTTTTAAAACCGATAAAAGCAATAAAAAAACCAATACCGGCACCCGTCGCCATTTTTAAACTGTGCGGAATCGCCCCAATGATCATCTCACGAATACGCGTAACTGTTAAAATAAAGAAGATAAGACCGGATGTAAACACACCAGCCAGCGCTGTCTGCCAAGGGATACCCATACCGATGACGACAGTGTAAGCAAAAAAAGCGATCAAACCCATACCCGGCGCCTGAGCAATAGGATAGTTGGCATACAGTCCCATCACCATCGTCCCAATAAACGCAGCAAGCGCTGTCGCAACAAAGACACTGGATGCATCCATCCCCGCATCGGCAAGAACCTTTGGCACGACAAATAAAACATATGCCATCGATAAAAACGTTGTCACACCTGCAATGGTCTCCTGGCGTATGTTCGTCCCACGTTCCTCAAGCCGAAAAAAACGTATCAATCCTCTCACTTGGCCATCCTCCTCTGATCCTCACCATGACTAACATAAGAGCAAGCACATGCGCCCAAATAAAAAACCACAGGGTCTCCCCTGTGGCAAGCACAGCACATACCGATCGTAAGACAGCCTCACGATCGATACACGAACTGCGCGTAGCCAGGTCATTTACGGTGACCGGTAGAGACGCCTAAGCCATATTCTTAGGTTTATACGCACATCTGTATGTTTTTAAAAAACGTTTAAACGATGCGTCCATTGTACGCCAGCGCAAGACAAAACGCAACGGTAATTTTTGCGATCTACTCCCACTCAATCGTCCCGGGGGGTTTGCCAGTCACATCATAGACTACCCGACCGACACCCGGAACTTCTTCAGTGATACGCTTAGATATATGCAACAGCACATCCCAAGGAAGCATGGCCACCTCTGCAGAGGTACCTGTCGTGCTGTGCACTGCACGTACAGCTACCGTATGACCGTAACTGCGCCCTTTCAGGCCTGTCCCCACCGAGCGCGTAGGAAGAAGTACAGCAAAATACTGCCAAATGGATGCATGCAACCCTCTTTTTTCTATCTCTTCTCGCACGATGGCATCGGCAGCTCTTAACATCTCTAGTTTGTCTGGGGTGATCGCGCCTAGTAACCTCACCGCCAATCCAGGTCCTGGGAAAGGTTGACGATTGGTGAGCATCTCTGGAAGACCAAGCCACGTACCCAGCGCGCGCACATCATCTTTATAAAGTTGCCGCAACGGCTCGAGCAACATAAAATTAAAAGTTGCTGGTAGCCCTCCGACATTGTGATGCGACTTGACTGCTACCCCTCGTTCACCTTGCGCACTTTCTATGACGTCTGGCAAAATCGTCCCCTGAACCAAATAGCGCACATCTGGAAAACCTTTTGCAACGTCTTCAAATACACGAATAAACTGCTCACCGATGATCTTGCGTTTGGCTTCAGGATCGTCCACGCCTTTTAACGCTTCAAGAAATCGCTCACGCGCATCGATATGTGTCACATCAAGGCCGAGAGTTTCTCGAAGTGTCTTAACAACAGCATCGCCCTCACCGGCGCGCATAAAACCATGGTCGACAAAGACAGCCTTGAGTCGCCCGGGCAGGGCGCGATGAACGAGAAGAGCAGCGACAGTCGAGTCAACCCCGCCACTTAACGCCACAAGGGCCTGACCTTCCGGAGCCTGACGTTGGATCGCCGTTAAAAGATAAGATGCGTATGATTCGGTTGAAAATGTCTTTTCTGGGATGACCTTTTCTACAAAGGCAAGCATATCGGATCGCATTTCCTCGTATGCAGACGATGCCGTGTCTGTCGCGGCCCGTGTGCGATCAAGCACATGCACATGGACGCGCCAGCCATGGCTTTGATGTCTATCCAACGCTTGAAGCAACTGCGCATCTTCATAGCCAACAAGGATGATACCTCGTACATCGCCAGCAAAAGGAAGGTCTTTTTGATCGAATACATAAGCCTTGAGTTCCCGATCCGTCACATAATAAGCATAATAACCATGTGCCCTTATATCACGCAAAAGAAGCTCCGCCGCTTTTCCCATAGCAAAACCATCATCGACAATGAGTACCGATGGTAACATAACCCTTCCCCTTTCATAAAACGTTCATTTGCGCCGATCCGAAAAGACGCCTGTACCGATCATATGCCTGTCCATGCTCAAGCTTCATAAAGCGCTAAAGTTCGTTTTTAAGTTTACGCCTTTCGGTGACGCTGTGCAACTCCATTTTTACTTTACTTATTGAAGTTTCAAGGGCTAATGTCTTTTCCGAACGTTCATACGGATGATACCGCCACGCTTCATAAGTTCGAACAAATTGAATATAACGCTCTTTAACATTCGGATCTTTAATCATAGCAACATAATCACGGGCGCTCATCGTCGGCGCACGTTTACCGTATCGTTTTTCCAGTGTGCGAAAAAGACGCTCGATGTGTTTGGACAAGACACGCTGTTGAAAAGCCATGCTCCCTGCTCTGGATCGTTTGGCCCAGCCATATTGACGTGAGAACATCGTAAGCATCAGGGCGATCAAAGCAAGCATCGCTCCGACCAAAGCATACCCTATCACCCTCGCCCCATCAGCAATGAACGGCTTTTCTCCGCCCGAGCGATTCGTTGAACCTGATGATACAAGACCCCATAACGTCTCCCACCATGTTGGTGCAAAAGTCTCTCGGGTCTTAGAATCCTCTTGAACGCTCGGCTGCGCAGACGGCGATGGCCGTTCCAGGCGATCTTTGGGGAGCGTCCCTTCATCGAGCGCTGCATCTGTCGGTGAAGTTTGCTGCTCGTCTACAAGTCCCGTCTGGTTCAGACGATCTACGAACGAAGGCGTCGGTTCAAACGGCCACCAACCCAATCCAGGCATATATGCCTCAACCCAAGCGTGCGCATCACGCGCCCGGACCACTGTTACCACTTGACCGGAGGCATCATGTTGCATCGTCCCAGGGGCAAACCCTTTTACCCAACGCGCTGGAATCCCCACTTCACGCAACATAACAACCATAGACGTCGAAAAATGATCGCAGTACCCCCGATGCGATTGGAATAAAAATTGATCGACAAAGTCTTCATCCTTCCCCACGTAAGGCACATCATCGGTTTCATAAGAAAGATGCCGATTCTCACTCAGATATTTTTCGATTGCCTTCGCTGCTTCATACGGGGAGCGAGCCTTGGCAACAAGCTGGTGCGTGAGTGACCGTACCCGTTCCGGGACGGTATCTGGGAGTTGAGTATATCGAACGTACGTGTCACCATGTAACGTTTCCTGATACCAACGAAAAAAATCACCCCGTTGATCTGAAACGGGTCGATAACGCTCCATGATTGTGTCAATCATCGTCGCATCCCAATCGAACGGTACCCGATAACCGCTGATCATATAACGGGACATGCTCTCGCCACGAAGCGCACCACTTTCCTCATCCCCCATCAACATGGGTTCTTGAGAAAACTGGTTTTCAGGAATTCCGACTTTTTGAAGCAATCCATCATAAAAAATATGGTTCGTAAAACCGTTGAATTTAACCTCTTCCACAAAGGTATTTAAAAACGGTAAGAGCGTCTTTAGAACATCATCGTCAATCGTGGGGAAATAGGGTAAATGACCATTGCCTTGGCGAAAATCAAACAACCATACTTTATCGTTTCGGCGGGCAAGCATGGCATCCGCAGCACTTACGATCGCCATGTTGGATGCCGTCTTTAACTCAGACGTGTAATGTGTCAAAGCGTGGACGTCACGACTCTGCCAACCACCCCCTGTATAGGTGTCTTTTGTTTCCATCCGCCAATAATGATACGTATTTCGTTCTCCGTCCAGACGCCTCGCTTCAAACATCACCTTATCCAAAGGCAGAAACGGTCCACCCAGATGACGATCATCCTCCCGCAGCCCCGAACCTCGCCCCATCGATGATCGACCCATCCATTCATTGGCTGAAGACAGCGATCCTTTGAGCGACGTTAAAAAAGGTACAGGATCGGGCCATGCGGGTGCCGCCTTGGGGGAGACATAACCGACAAATCCAAACAAAACAAGAAGCACTGCGGCAACAAAAAACCAGCGCCCACCAAGAGAAAGCCGACTTACAGGTGAGAAGGACGGATGGATAGCTCCTTTCATCGTCCTGTCCATACGACGATGGTTCACGACGATGGCATCTTGTGTGGAGATCAGAGGGTAGTAAAAAAGTTGTCGGCCAATCGTTTGCCAAACAACGAGAAGAATAAGCAAAATAAATACAGTGCTTGCTGCAATCCGACCGTCATAAGGAAAAAACGTATCGGTCACAGTGATCAGCAAAAGTGGAAAAAGGCCTAAAACAAGTACACGATAGGTGAGAAAAAGCGGTTTGACGAGATAGGAGATAAAAGCAGCTACGCCTAATCCAAACAGTAACGTGCGCACGGCGGGCATGATAAAAAATGCTCGCCACGTCTCACCAGAAGAAGCAAACGTAAAAAGTCCCCAAATCAGTTCGAAAAACTGAGTTCCGATCTCCCTGACCTTATCCTCAGGGGTGACCCATAACCACCAGAGAATCGCTTCTATCATTATAGAAAAACTTCCTAATCTTCCCATAGGAACAATGTAAGCGGTCAGCAACAGCACGATGAACAAAACATAAAAAGAGGGCATGTTCTCTGGCGCTGTATCCGTTAGCACGGGTAAGACTTGGAGACTTATGAGAAGCATCATTGTCCAAATAATATATCCAAGACCTTGCCAAAGTCGCGCATCCCAGCTTCTTGGTTGATGCATGCCCTTGCCCCTTTCCTTCATTCTACTTATCTCCCTAAAGTCCTTTCCCAGTCTTTCTTTCTCATTTTGGCTTTCTCATTTTGGAAAAACCCGAATGCACACCCTGACAAGAGACTGATGCATGGGCTATGCCTGTCCTTGCGTTCGAATCGTTCGACCGCGCAAAGCGCTAAGACGTCGGATTCGCATGTTTTCTACCGTGACCATCCATACTTTTGATGAAGTCAGAGGCACGATCGCGCCCATGTTCGTGCGCAAACCTTCGTCTTGCGCCTTACCAGTGATAACAATCCATGCTGCTTCATGACGATATCGACTGTCTTCAATTCGTGCTTTTTCCCACGGTGCTGTTGTACGTTCTATGCGCACTAGCACCCGTTCCAACGCCAATTGTCCAAAAGGATCATGCCCTGGCGGAATCGTGGTCCATGTTCGCCCCTCAACGGTGATGAGACCAACGGCATAACCGTTGTGCCTAGCCCATCGCTCAAACGTGGCCGTAAGGGATACGGCTTTTTCAAACTGCGCATCATCTGCATACGCGCTATAACTCGTATCGAGAACGAGCATAAGATTTTTATCACGATCATCAGTAAGGGTGCGCATCGTCATCCATGTTCCGATTCTAGCCGACATTTTCCAATGAATACGCGACAGCTTGTCGCCCGGTTGATATTCACGCACATCAGACCACTCCAGCTCATCTTGCGCGCGCACTGAATGCAGTAGGTTGAGCATCCCTTGTTGCTTAAACCATCCCATATCCAAAAGACGTGGCAAAACGCGTACAGTCTCCTCACTGAAAATGGTGCCGCGCATCGTAATCAGCCCGAACAACGAGCCGCCCTCCCATTGCATTAAAGAAAAAGTATGCTCTCCACGCGGCATGCTTGGTAACGTATACGTGCGATAAGCCTGACGTCGAAATAAGAAAAGATAAAAAAAGGTCGGTCTCCGCTTCGATGGTTCGACCTTATTTGGCACATTTTCTTCTAGACGCAACCAACATAAGGGAAGCGGCATACGCGATGTAACCCGTATGGTAACATCCAAATTTTCACCTGCTATATGCCGCTCGCCTAAAAACGTCCGCTTACCGTAAAAACCAATGAAGAGCGTGAGAAAAGACCAGCTTTCAAAGACGACCACACCTAAAAAGGAAAAAAATAAAAAATTACTGACAAATCCACCCTGAAATTGCCGATAAGCAAACAATATGAAAAATATAATTAAAAATTGAATCAGACTACGAAAACCATAAGTCATGATCATATCTCCAAGGAATGTTTGGTATAAAGTGGAACCGGTATGGCATCGAGTAAAGTCCCGAGAATATGCTCTGCCGTCTCACCGGCATACAGCGATGCATCGCTTACGATCAGCCGATGCGCCAGCACATTCGGTAAAAGATCGCGAATATCATCTGGCACAACATACGTGCGACCACGAATAAAAGCCAATGCTTGAGAAGCGCGGTATAGAGAAAGGGATGCGCGCGGGGAAGCGCCGAGTATCAAGCGTTGCTCACGCCGTGTGGCCTGAATGAGTTCTAGTAAATAATGCCGTACACTTTGTTCGATTTCAATCTTCGTTACCGCCTGCTGCAAAGCACGCAACTGATCTGGGTGCAGACGTTCTTCATCGCCTAAGATCGATGCCGCTTCCGTATCATGTGCTTTTTGGTGCCTGTGTTGTCTTTGTTCGGCATGACGAAGAAGCATCGCATCTTCTGCTTGAAAATCAGGGTACCCTAACCGAATTTTCATCATAAAACGATCGAGTTGCGCTTCAGGGAGCGGATATGTCCCCTCATAATCCACAGGATTTTGCGTAGCCATCACCAAAAAAGGATCTGGTAACCCGTATGTTTGTCCGTCAACCGTCACACGCCCTTCTTCCATCGCTTCCAGGAGCGCCGATTGTGTTTTTGGTGAAGCGCGGTTAATTTCATCGGCCAACACAACATTGGCAAAAATAGGACCCGGTCGAAAAACAAACTCACCCTTTTTTTGATCATACATATTCACGCCTAAGACATCACCAGGGAGAAGGTCCGGTGTGAATTGAATGCGTTGAAAATGGAGCCCCAGCGCTTTAGCAAGCGTCCGTACAAGCGATGTTTTACCTACACCAGGGACATCTTCTAAAAGTACATGCCCGCCGGCCAGGATGGCAGCCAGAATGGTTTCAACGGCTTTCTCTCTTCCGATCACACGCTCCGATACATAGGCAATGAGCCGCTTTAACACCGGGTGATAGGTATCAAAAGGGGGGGTATCTCCGCGCGTTTGAGCGATTGAAAAGCTATCTTGGCGATTATCTAAAGCAGAGGACCGTTCTTCGGAAAGATGCGGTTGATGCGATTTAAAAAACCTTTTAAACATGTCCGCCTCCCATCTTCGTTCTCCACATCTTGATACACCTATACATCAAAGCCTTCTATCCTTAAGACTATTCTAGTCCATTTACTTCAAACTTTCTATCATCCTCTTTTTACCGCCTGATCTTAACTGTCTCTTAAAAATTGATCATGATCTTTTTCAATTATTGGAACGTCTCAATTCACGGAAAGTTTCACCGAATATTCAATACCCTTGCACAATGCCATAAACAAAAACGTCTTCAGCCGCTATTTTTTTACAAGCACACCATTGTGTCTTTAAGCATAGGCTGAAGCGACATGAGATACACGCTGATCGTTACCATCTATGCTAATCGTTGCACCCATCGCTGAACACAGTGAAAAGGAGTGATCTGATGGAACTTTGGCTCGTCATTTTAGGCTTTACACTTGCTTCCAGTATTGACAATTTTGCTGTAGGTATCACGTATGGCATTCGGAACATCCACATTCCAATACTCTCCAACGCCTTGATAGCATTGATCGCTTTTATCTTTAGCGTAAGCGGTATTGCTTTTGGCACATGGATCGCAAATGTTTTGCCCGGTATTTTACCGGTACTTCTGGGGTCGTTTCTCCTTTTTTTCATCGGTCTCCGCGTCATCTTGCTCACCGTTCCGCGCGACTGGTTGCAGCGCCTTAAACATAAAAAAGGCCCCAAAAACCTTACCTATCCCAACAACCCGTTAGAACGGATGATCGCCGAACCAGAACGGGCCGACCTCGATCATTCGAAAGCGATCGGTTTAGGGGAAGCGATTATTTTAGGGATTGCTCTATCTGCCAATGCACTGACCAACGGCATCGGTGCCGGGATTTTATTTGGTCTGTCCCCTTTCACGTTATCCTTTTTTACAGCTCTCGGCAGTTTTTTTAGCGTCTGGGCTGGGGTGTTACTGGGTATACAAGTCGCCAAGGTGCGCATTGGTCCCTTTACAGTCGGCCAATTTGGTACGATCATAAGTGGTGTATTGCTCATCTTGATTGCACTGTATGCAATCTATGAGTAACACGTTGCTTTAAAAAATCGCTGAAGCTTACTCACCCCACAACACCTATCAACAGCGCGCCATCAAACCATAAAAAACTGGGCAGATCGTCTTCTGCCCAGTTTTAATCTATACACGTTTTTATTTTTGGTTATGTTCATGGAGATGGATATCCCTATAGGATCTCTATCGGTTTACTAACGCTACTTAAACATGCTTCATCCCTTCAGGTTTTGCTGCATCGTGATGCTCGTGCGTCGCTTCACCAAGCGTTGTGTTCACAGTCTCAGGGCCATTTCCATGCGCTGAAGAAGGTGAAGATTGCGTGAGATCTTGTGTCGCCTTTTTAAATTCTTTAAGCGTTGTTCCCATCGCCCGTCCGAGCTCCGGCAACTTGTTAGGGCCAAATATAATGAGCGCGAGAATGAGTATGACCAAAAAACCGAGCGGTCCGATATTACCAAAAGGCATCGTTACCACCTCCATCTTCCGCTTCCTAAGTTCAACATATCACAAATAGCTTCTGGCGACAAGTCCTACATGTTTAGCGAAAAACATACCGTGTTCCCGGAACGGGTTCATTGTACACTTCTTGTTCGTTAAACCCTTCACCTGCAGGATAAACAGAACGGGCATCCAAAGCGATCACGCGTCCTTCGATGCCATATTCAATGGGAGAGTGTTTTTGAATATATTGCTCGATGACCGAATGCAAATCGATATCTTCAACTTTCGGTGAGGTCACGGGACGAATGCGGCACAGCATGTCTTCTGGATCCCCTTCCCGGTCACAGGCTGCAAGCGTGTAAATGCGATTGGGATCGAGCGGTTGCCCGTTGACCTCGATGGAGACAACGCGCTCGCCCATGGGTCGATCGATATACATCTTCACCCTCATACCGGAAAAACGAACGACCCACCCACCAACGCGTTTCGGGATATCATTCGTAAACACATTGTTCAGTTCTTTTTCGATCCACTGACGGATTTGTGAACCTTTAGCTTGCCCGGTTTTTAATGGTGCATTGACAGGGATCCAATTCCATATATCTTCAACCGTGATAGGACCTGGGGCAACAGGTGGAGCAAAACGAAAACCGTTAGAAATACCAATATCGCATTGCGCGTATTCACGGATAGCATCTGTAATGAGGTTGTCAATGGGATTTTCAAGAACATTGTATCGATACAAGTATGTTCTTGTCTCACCAACTTTTCTTGAAATAACCGGTAGATATGGACGACGGATGTCTTCCACCACCGCTTTCACTGCTTCATCTTCTACATAGTGATCAGCCAAGACGGGAATGAGCTCATATTTATAGTCTTTCACTTTGCGATCTTCTACCAAGATATCAAGCCTTCCGACAAAAGAACCAAATGCGCCAGCTTCGGTGACTGGCACACCGCCAAGCGTAATGGGATCATAAGTACGCTGATGTGTATCACCACCAAAAATAAAATCAATACCTGCACTCTCCGCCTTTTTCGCAAAATGCACCTGCTGCGCTAAACCCATATGCGCAAGACAAATGACGAGATCGCATTTGTAGCGGCTACGCAGAAGATCGACAAGGCGTGGAGCGGTCTCCTCCGGAAACGTAAACTGAATACCGCGGTGATACGAAGGTGCTTGACGTATTTTAGTGAGTGGATCATTATAGCCAATAAAACCGATGCGTACCCCTCCCATTTCTGTAACAAAGTAGTTCGGATAAAGCGGATACCCCGGATCAAGCCCCTCTTCATCCCAAACCATGTTGGAACAAATCGCTGGAAAATTATAACCAACGGAAAGCTCCACGATTTTTTCTGGACCATACACAACCTCCCAATTCCCCGGAATGCCCAGATCGTAACCCATATGATTCATCGCTTCTACCATCGCCTTGCCTTTGCTCAAAGCCGCCACCGCCGACCCCTGATAACAGTCACCCGTATCTACGATAAAGACATTGCCAGGATTTTCAGCTTTGACGAGTTTAAATAATGTCTTCAAACGACTTAAGCCCCCGGCTTGACGAAAGACATTGCGTCCATTCACTCGAAACATCTCAGGATGGGTAAGCATTTGCCCATGAATATCGGTAGTATGCAAGAATGTTAGCTGTACGACTTTCTTAGGTGGCACTTTCCAGTCCTTAGCATAGACCCGCTCCCCTGCTGCCAGTCCACTGATGATCGGATACATACCCACGCCGATGCCTAAAGAGCCAATAAACTTAAGGACATCCCGACGCGAAATGGTTTTTGTCCCCTCGCTCGAATGCTCTTTCGACGATGATTTGACTTGAGACGATGATTTGACTTGATGTTCATGATGATCCCCGCGCCCACAAACATCACACATCATGATTCCTCCTTTTTAGATAAAGTGCGTTGAATGAAGAACACCGCGCAGATGTCACACCACATGCAATTTCAAGTTTTTGTAATCGCATTCATATTGTATCGGGTAAGGTATCTCCATTTAAATACTATACTGTGTATTTATTTTACCGAGTATGGTATTCTAATTATATGAAATTTTGTTATATTCGTTATTAATGAATATTATAGTTGTTTGTTCACCTTTCGTTTGTATGCAGCTTCACATTCGTAATGTTTTTGTCATAACAAAATGCATAAAAAAACGTGCAACGCAGTGGCCGTTGCACGTTTGACGTCTTCATATTTTTTCTCGCAATATCATAAAGAGATGGTTATTTTGCGGCTGGTTTACCAGTTGGTTGCTTGCCAAAAACACGCGCAATATTTAAAAGGGCAATGATCCCCACACGCACTTCTGGATCCGCAATTAGCCTAATAAGCATTCTCCAGCTCGGCGCATGTTTCTTGTTGTTTTTCTTTTGTTTCAGTTCTACGATATGTCCCTCTGAATTTGTTTTAGCGGAAGCCGCTTCTTCTAGCGCTGTCGTAAGATGCGATGATGCCCTTAATGTGTCTACGGCATCAGAAAGATCGGGTAGTGTTTGACAAACAGCGCCCAAGATATGAATCAGTCGTGTCGCCTCCTCCGTCGACAACCATCCGATAAGATGGATCATATTTTTAAGCAAACGTCGCCCGTCTTCTATATTGAACTGTTAAAAAGCACCTTTAGAAGATCATTCCGTGCTTGCACTGTATGTTGAACGAGTTGAAGAAGTCCCGCTTCGCGTAAAGTCATAAGAAGTGATTGAAATGTATCGATAGCTTCTGCTTAGATACTTCGTACATCCACGAAAATGCCGTCTTTCTGAGGCGGTTTAGTTCTCGATGGAGCGCCATTGCGTTTGTGCTTTGCCCTTCAGTCTCGTAAATCTCCTTCCACCGGGCAAGGCCCCATTTGAAGGCAAAGCGGGCGGCACCGTGTGTTTGGCGAGCAAAACGCGTTGTTCCACGTTCAGGTCGAGTTCGTAACGATAAGTTCTATGAATCTTCATGATCAATTGCCTCCATTGTCACGTCTGCTCCCTTGTATGCCCCGTCGAAGCAATCACACAGCAAGACAATAACTTGCAGTTTGATATGGTACGTTGTCTTGACTGTGGTCTTTGTCAAGATGTGTGTTTCCGTGACGCTTTGGTCCGTATGCCTGTCTTTCCGTAAGTCCATGCACTGCCCTCTTTACACCGCGTATCAAACCATTCATACTCGGTGTAAAGAGTTTTTTGTTTTCTAAAGAGGTGTATGGGGTATGAAAGATGCAAGTGACTTTTTATATAATGTCCAACCACACGACGTGCCAGATCCATCTATGCTCACTGCTGCCGAAACGTTTGTTAAAATGTTATCGGAATTCCCGTCACCCCCTGCCATTTTTAACCCATGGCGCGATAAAGATGAAGAACATGAACGCCCAGGAGACATGGCCTCGATACGCCGTCGACATCTTGTACACTATTTAGCTTTGAGACTTTCCAGAGCCAAAATGGTCTGGATCGGTGAAGCGCTCGGCTACCGCGGAGGGCATTTTTCAGGGGTCTTTTTTTCATCTGAACGCATGCTTCTAGGATATCATCCCAGCATGACACCTGAAGCCATTATCGCCGGTAAGGGCGTACGCACAAGCCGTCCAGATTTACCGTTGATACCCGGTAAAATTACACACACAGTACAAAAACAAGGCTTCGCAGAAGTCTCTGCGACACTCGTTTGGCGCGCCGTCTTCGATAATCATCTTGCGCCACATGATGTTCTTTTCTTCAGTGCCCTCCCCTTTCACCCTTACGATCCAAAAGGTGGATACCTGTCCAATCGTCCACCGAAAAAGTCTGAGATCGTTCAGACATTGCCACTCTTAGATACATTTTTAAAGCTAATCGACACAATTTCTACGATACGAGTCAAACGCATCGCCATCGGTCGCGTCGCAGAACATGCACTCAAAACGCTGGGGTACACATATGCACGCGTCCCACATCCCGCTCAAGGACACGCCAATCGTTTTTTGAAAGGCATGCAAGATGTCATCCGTGATCAGAGTTTTCAATAGGCGCATGAAGCTACGATCGCATGACGGCATACAGACCGATGCTCCAAAAAGCAATCTGCCAGAGCGCAAACAAAATCAAGGTTAAGCGGGCAGCACCTCGAGATACTGTATTTGAACTCGGGTTGGTCTCTGGATCAAAGACGCCGGTCTGTCGGCCAGCTTTATATACGCCGTAGAGAACGTAAAACAAAAACGTCCCTAGGGTCACCATCGTCCCAAAAAAGAGAATCGGCCCCAAAACGTTGAAATACACAGGATAATTGGCAATTGTATGGTTGAAACGCGCCAGTGTTAAGACGCGAATCGCTTCTCGTTCTACGGATAAAATCTCAACAAAGACAAAACCAAGAGCAAAAAGCACCGGTGTCCAAAGACTTTGTGGTGATCGCGCAAAACGCACCGTCATGAGCCAGATCAGCACAAGGAAGAGCGTTAACACATAGATCACTGGATGCATGAGCCAGCCATCTAAGGTCACATAGATGAGCCAGCTCAATAAGGTCAAAATTCCAAAAGAAAGCGCCATGCGCTTCCCAAAACGAAAACGGTAGGCAAGTACTTCTTGCTCTAAATCCGTACGGTTTTTAAAAAACCAACTTGCAGTCATATGCTGAAGCCCTGTTATAAAAAAGGATAAAAAGATAAACGTTAAAAAGCGCGGAATGTTGAAGGCATAAATATGCCAGCCATCGCTGCGCATCGTTGTGCCTCCATCCGTGTACCAATCGACCCATTTATCCGGGAACAATCCTTCATACGTAAATGTATGCATAGCTACGGCGCCATAAATAATGAGAGCAATGGCGACAATATAAAGGAAATAGTTTAACACCGTCGGTTCCTGTTTTTTTCTTAGATAAAATAAGTAACCAGCATAATAAGCGAAAATGATCGCCGGAACAAACAAGACAATGATCCAAGCAGACAAGTTATTTGCCGTATACCAAAGCTCGTCATAGATCGTTTGCGTAAACAATAGAGGTGCCACCCCAAATACAATGCCTAAAGAAAGGGTAATAATACCCGTACGCAATTGGGAAACAACCATCTTTTTGGCAAGGGGCAAGCGACGTCCGCGCCACAGGTTTACAAGTGAAGATATAATGTTACCGATCGTCAAGTTAATAAAAAACATGTGGATACCCCAAAAAATAACAAGTAACACTTGAAATACTTGTGGGTAAAAATCGATTCCCCCAGCATAGCGCAGTGACCGTAAAAGCTCTTCCGTCGTAAAACTGGTACCCGACATATCTGAACCTCCTTAACGTATGATGCGTTTGTTTACCGTCCGGTCGCCCTATGGATGGATGGCTCTGAAAGAGAAGATGTTTCTTGGAGAAGCGGGTAAGGTAACGGCGTGTTTTTTGCTTTTTTCTCCAAAAACTGTCGGTTAAGTTCCACCAAATAGTTTGCAAGTGCCCGTTTTTCTGCTTCTGTCGCTGCCAAAATCGGCATATACGGCGCTTGACCCTGGGTCATATCCCCACCGAGTCGTCTTTCTAAAAACTGTAGCATGATCTCTGGGTTATTCACACCTTGCATTTTTAAAACAAGTGGTCGTGGACCGCGCTCATCAAGACTGTGACAATTCGCGCAAGCAATCATGGCCATCGCGCGTCCGGCTTCTAACTCATTTTCTGGTGTTATCGTTTTAACGCGCGCTGGTACAAAAGGGTGTGCTTTGAGCATACCTTCTTGAGCGAGAAGCGGCAGTTCACTTTGCATACCGCGTCCAGGGACATCGCGGGCGATGACCTGATTCACATACATAAACTCACCCGCCACATAAGGTTTTCGCATCCATTCCCGGGCGCGCTCAGATGGAAAGATCGCAAGCGCCAAAACCCCGATAAAAAGCGCAACCAGCAAGGCGCGAGACTGATTCAGTCTGGGCCATATGAAATAGAGTGCAAAGAATAAAGTAAGCCCCAAAACGGCTAGACCAATGGTCAGCAAGAACGGCTGCGGAATGACTTGCGTTAAAATAAGCTCTGAACGCGCAGGAATGGTGCGCAAGTACCAGTAAAGGAAAACTCCACCAAAGAAAATACCGGCCATCCCAATCAACGAAAGTTCACGCACAATTTCTTGCTTTAATTTTGGGTTTTTGACATACACCGCGACGATCAACCCGAGCAAAGCTGCCAGTGCAAACATGAATGACGTGCGCATGAAAACATGTGGGAAGTAATTGGCTGTCCAAAAGCCGTAAAGCATATTACCTGTCTGTGCCCAAGTATCTCTCTGCCCTGGCGTTAGCATAAACGATAAAATACCGACGATGAGCAGCATAGTCCCCCAAGAGAGAAATGCAAAACCCCACGTCCAGTGCATGAACGTCCGCCGCGCAATACGTTCATAGTTATAATATAAAATGTAGATGAGCATCACTTCGGATATAAAAAAGATTTCCTCTGCACCCCACACCCAGACAAAATTATGGATCAATGAAGAGATACCACGTGGGGCTGAGACGGTCGTCGAAAACCAGATGCCCGGCCCGGTAACCGATCCAATAATATAAGGATAAATTAAAAAACGCAGTAAGTACTGTTTAACATAACGAAAAAGCTGCTCATCGTTGTTTTTATAAGCCTTCGTATAAAAATACGCAACGAGGAAACTGGAACCAACTGAGATGTGTGAGAGCAGTATATGAATTGACGCATAGAGTGCGACGATGTACCCAGATCCAAAATTCGGTAAATACCATTGTGGAAACAGCCCAATCAACCCTTGCTGCGCCATTATTTTTTCGCCTCCTTCTGCTTAACAAAACGCTCATAAAAGGCAGTGTACCAGGGAAGCGTATCAACCTTTTGATCTAGACCTTGTTTAAGCATGACTTGGTTAAAATAGGCAATATCGTCTGGTTGCTCAGCCTTCGGCCAGTCCACCGACCAGTCGGAAGCACCTGGTACAGTTTTGGCGTGTGGATTGGGCCGATCTGGGCGAGGATGCGATAAAATATAGGCTGCCAAATCAACGGCTTCTTGTGTCGTCAAGTTACCAGGTGTGTACAAGCCCATTTGCACCTTCGGCATATATTTTTGAATATATCCAGCAATGGTCCGCACGCGTCCCATTCCCGCGCCAATATTAAATGACCCTTCTCCCCATAAGGCAGGACCTGCATTCGGACCAAAGCCACCGCCCTCTCCATTGAGCCCGTGACACGCAACACAGGCGCGCGCATAAATAACCCTGCCATGGTCGATATTGGGTTCAGGCAATGTCGTTTTTATGGCCACATTTTGTGCCCAGGGACGAGATTTCATATCAGGTGGGACATTTTTTGAAATATACTTGATGTAAGCAACCATCGCTTGCATCGGATAACTGTCCTTATCTGGTGCCACACCGCTCATGCTCCGTTCAAAACATTGCTGAATACGATCCTCAAGAACAATTTCCGTACCGGAACGGCTGTTATATTGAGGAAACATGTTGTTCACACCGACGAGGTTGATGGAAGGACCTGTGCCCCCATCGGCATGACAGCTGGCGCAGGATAGTTGATTACCCACATACTCTGGAAGCACCTTATTCGTATGCACAAAATAATCATACCCATCCCGAATCATTTTGCCTTCGTTACCTGGTGGCACATCTTCCAGTGAAGGAAGTTCTGGAAGATGGGCGATTTGTTCATAAACCGTTTCACCTTTCGGATACCACAAATATTGCCACCCGTATAAAATGGCGATTAAAACAATGAACGCAATTGATATTAAGTAAAATCCTTTCACCACCAACCCTCCCTGATCATGCATGATCCTATGCATCTCGTTCTTATTACCCATAATGTCTCCAACATGCATCGAACCATGCATAGACAAAAACTTTCCTAACGCAATATAGACATACGACCCTTTATAGTTAGATAAAAAAACAATAGCGGCCAAACCACTATTGTTTAGTCTGTTAAAAATATCAACAAACTATATATATTTTTGAATATTATAAATACTATACTGTATCCTCAACATTAAGTAGGTAGCCGGGCCTCAAATTCAGTAATAATTTCGGTTTTTTGGGATCATCTTCAATTTTTTTTCGCAATCTGGAAATATAGACGTAAACATTATGTTCAGTTATAAATGGAGTGTAATCTCTAAGATATTGAATAATATCATCTATCGACAGACGTTTATTCGCATGTGTCACAAAATAACGGAGTAGCCTTGCTTCAGTAAGCGAAAGATAAATTTTTTCCTTATTTTTTTCTATATAGTCACCGTACCAACTATAAACTATATTTTTGTGATTGAAGACATCAACTCGCTGAAAACTCATCGATTTATCTTCCTTTCTTTTTTGTAATGCATCGGCTATTTTAAACACCCATCTTTCCATAATCTTACTAAAAAACGAAAGTTGTCAGTGCTTAGTTTCACCCTATCCAGTCAGTATTTCTTAATGATCAAACAAAGGTTCGTATATCACTATCCGTCATCTCTTCGACGACCATACGCTCCAGAACCAATTTTCATATGAATCAATCGACTTAAATACAATGATTCTCTATCCATTAAGACGTCTTGAGTATGAATTTTGTTGCAATCATATTTAAATTTCATCACATTGAGAGGCGTATTCTTACAGACTTTTTCCGTATGCAATGCTGAACAACAGTTAACGATCATCAGAGGAAATTGAAATGTCAATACCTGCTACAGTGGTTCTTGATTATCATAACTTATCTTCGAACCTAACAAAAATGTAAGGTTGAAGATATTAAAATTACTTAAATAGGTCTGTATACTAGAACATAGAAGGCATAAAAAATTTCTAAAAAACCTCTAGCGTTCAGAAAGGAGGGGCAAAGCATATAAATTCATACTTTGACGAAACTGCCATAACAGAAGAAGGAAGGAGATGTGTAGAGCTAAAATGAAATGCTAATTGAACTTCTTAAATTGAGACAGAAAAATCTAAGGGAGGTATTAAATGATGAAAAAGAATTTTTCTTTATTGCCTTTCCTGTTTGCGTTTATGTTGGCATTTAGTATTACTGTTTTTGCCGGGGATTCCGAGGAAGGATTTAAACCAAACCCGAATGCGACGGAAGCCGACTTCGATGAGTGGATTTATCAGGGTCTGAAAATCGATCCTCCGTATGACAAGGCGACTCCTGTTCCAAAGGAATTTATAAATTCAGTCGGGACAATGGCGGCTGTAAGTGGAACGATTAATAAGTCCACTACAGTTTATTACGGACCTTCCTCTACCTATGTTTCTAGGGAAACATTAGCACAAGGAAAAGCGGTAAGCGTGATTGAGAAAGAGGGAAGCTATTACCTTATCGAATATTCTGTTGCAGGTGGTAATGTACGTGGGTACGTACTTACTACATCTGTTGACGGAAATTTCAGTTCAGTCCCTGTAGCCAACAACAACATTAATCAGTTTGGTCTGAATATCAGTGGATCCACCGCAACCATCTATGGAGGACCAAGTACTTCTTCATATGTAAGTATCGGATCTGTTTCAAAGAGAGAAATAATAACAGTACTAAAAAACGATGGTTCTTCTTGGTATCATGTAGAATACTGGACCAGTAATGGGAATAAGAGAGGATACATTCAAACTTCGAATGTTAGTGTGCCGTGGCTTATCTATAAATATAATAAACCGATCACGACTGGAACGAGAACCAATGATTATGGATCACATAGCGGTATTGATATTGGTGTATCCTCAGGTACGACCGTCTATGCCATCACGAGCGGTACAGCTAAGTTTCGGACCGCTTATAAAGAAGTTACCCTTAGTGATGGAACGAAAAAACGATATGCAGTAAGCTATGGTAACTTCGTTGAACTTACTTTTGGAAGCAATAAAGCGATCTATGCCCATCTTTCATCATTCATGAGCGGGTATACTGCACCAAATTATCCTAACACCGTTCCACCAAGCGGGGCTGATTCCAGTACAAGGTATCTAGAACATGGTTCTATTTCTGTCAATCAGGGAACATATCTCGGCGGAACTGGAAATTCCGGTTACTCTACAGGGCCCCATTTGCATTTTGAAATCAGAGAAGGTAGCACTGTCGTAGACCCATTTAAGTACGTTTTATTTGCAAAAATGCCTTGGTGATTGAAAAGTTTTTACGAATCTTGAATCATATAAGGAACTGAAGGGGAGGCATCTCCCCTTTGTTCCCTTTTCCCAACAAATATGTGAAGAGGTGGTCTCATGTCTAAATGGGTTAAGAACGCGTTGCAATTGAGTTTGCTTTTATTTCTCTTCTCCTCTCTTCTCATCGGATGTAATCCGAATAATACTATGTCACTGCCTCCCTCTCCTACGACGACGAATCCTCTGGAAACCTCAGCACGAATCGTGCAACTTGCACCGTTCCAACAAAATTCTTTTGCTCTCACCGACAAAGGAGAACTGTTCGGATGGGGGGGAAGAAACGAAGAAGGGGAACTTGGCATTGGAAATACGGAAACGACGAAAAAACCTACAAAGCTCAACATCAATGATAAGATCATTCAGATTTCTCCCGGGGCTTTTTCTGTTGCTTTGACGGAGGGTGGGAAGATCTATACTTGGGGCATTACTGATTATGGAGATGACCTTGGAAACGAAAGGACTTTTACAGCCACTCCGCTAAAGAAGGAAATGCCAGAGAAAATCGTGAAACTTGGAGAAGGTGCAGGAGTGGGCTTAGCTATTTCGGAAACCGGCTCTCTATATACTTGGGGATGGAATTATTATGGAGAGCGTGGAGACGGGACAAGAAAACGGAGTAATTTTACCCCTCATGAGGTCAATCTCCCGCAGAGAGTCATGGATGCCTCGTATAGAGGAACGCACGTTTTAGCCCTTTTAGAGGATGGCAGTGTCTATGCGTGGGGAACCAACTACTTTGGGGAGATCGGAGACCAGACTCCAGTAGCATACAAGCCTGGAGAAGCATATGACGAGAATGTGGTTGTCTTAAAACCCTACAAAGTTCATTTTGATAAAAAAATCATCGCCATAACAAGTGGAAATGGTACCAGTTATGCTTTAGACGAGGATGGCACTTTATATGCATGGGGGCAGAATTTGCTTGGACAGCTTGGAATCGGCGATGAGAAAGTAGCAGCCTCATCCACTCCTTTGAAGGTTGCCATACCGAGAAAAATAAAAATCGTAAAATCTGGTGAAGATCTTGTTTATGCCATTGCTGAAGACGGTACCGTATATGAATGGGGAAAGAAGAAGTATAAGCCGGAAGTGATTCAAATTCCTGGAGAAGTCGATAAGATTTCGGTCAGTTTCAACACCTGGGTGATTACAAAAGATGGTGAAATATATGGATGGGGCAATAATCAAGATGGACAATTGGGTCCCGACCTTCCAGAAGTCGTTCATACTCCGACCAAAATAGACTTAAAATTAAAGGATTGATCTCATCCCTTAACGGATGGATATAACGGATGGATATATAGGTTAGGATAGACTCATGCCGCCGGAGCGGCACCAGAAGAAGGATGCATTGTCATACCTTATTTCAGGATAGAATAGATTACTGAAAATGATGAATGCTCTACTGTTCCTCAACATTAAAGCCCAACATTATAAGTAGCTGGGCCACAAATAAAGCAATCATTTCAGCTATTAGGATTTCTCGGATAGCGAAGCGAGGCTCGTCCAGTGGGACCGAACGTTTAAGCGTAGAAAACGACATCCTTGCCGGTCACACCTGGCGGACGACGAATGGCGACACCAACAATAAATGATCCTAACGTGACATACGGTCCCTTTTTAGTTGGGATATAAAACAAATTTTTAAATCATGACAGATGGGACACAACAAATATCCCTACACCCCAGTAAACAATCGTCCAGATAATCAGCAAATATAAAGCAAAATTCCAAGTGGTCGTCGCCACCTCATTGCCTCTCGCATCGTAAACACCTTGCTGCCG
>JAVERJ010000240.1:0-3539 GCA_034007185.1 Candidatus Carbonibacillus sp.
ATATGATTATTTGATTTAGCAGTAGTTATTTTGTTAATGATTGAAACGAAATCATCTTGAGGAATTGCAATATTATTATTCCTAAACCATGCAATTTCGTGGCTGCTCATCTTTTTAGGTTCAAGTTCCGATATCTCATTTAAAATATTATCGAAGTCTTTTTTAATCTCTTCTTGTTTTGAATTTATATTATTTGTATTTAAACTCGATAAATGTTGTTTCCATTCGTATTGTGTTTTGCCTATAATTTGATGCTCTATCTGTAAATTTTTGATAATTGCGTCAAGAAATTTACCTGCATAGTTTACCCTTACACAATGTTTATTTTTTAAACTTTTTATTTCTGAAAAGGGCACATAAGAAGTTCCGTGTAAAACATTACCTATAAGATTATATTTAATTAATTTGTTAAATATTTCTTCAGAATAATCTGCATTAATTTCTCCATTTGCTTTATGATGTTTGGTCCCCAAAAACGGTCCGAATAAAACATATGGTTCAAATTTATATTCTTCGATAAAATTCTTAAAAATTGATGATACTGCTTTGTAGATACTTATAGAATCTTCGAGGTCAAGATTTGCAAATACTGATTCGTGACCAACATATAGCTCGATATCGTATCCTGTTGATTTTAAAATATTAAATAGTTCTTGAAAATAGGCTTTTATTCTGTTTTTAGTTTTTTCGAGGTCATTAGTAATCAAATTGCTGGTGTCAATGCAAAACGATTTAATCATTCCTGATTCTACTGACTGCTTAACAAATAAGTTTGCAATAGCAAAATTGGAATCAGAAGTATTAATATGGTCTATACCTAAAGACCAAGGAGGGAATAAGTATCCTTTGTTTTCGCTTAAAAATTGAATTAGATTTTCTTTTATTATTAGAGCAAACTCTTTTGGCCCATTTATGCCCAAGTATCCTTTTTTATCTGTTATGCCCAAAGCATTTAAGCTTGCCTGCATGCCAAAAGGTGTTTGGTTTTTTATGTAATGCTTAAAGTAAGTTTGAATGTCGATACCTGGAACATAATTGCTAAATATGCTATAATAAGACAACATTCCTAGTTTTGATATCGATAAACCAAAATACAATTCATTAAGTGATACAGGTAATGCGTCAATGTATTCTTTTAGTTCTATGTTGTCGAATATTTCTACATCTCCATACTGCCTGCATAAACTTTTTGTAAGCAAGTTTTTAACTCTTATGTCTGATTTAAGATAAGTTTTAATAAGTAAGTTTTTATTTACGTGTGGAGTGATAAAAATATCATCTTCGTTTATAATACAGCCTGCATCGCTTAAATTGTTCTTAATCTCATCCGATATTTCTATATTGTGTTTAATGCCAATAGCTCCAAAACTATTTTTGAGTTTAGTAAAATCATCAATAGTTTCTGTACTACAAAAATTTGAAATAAAGGTATAATTGCCGCAGTTAACTACATAAAAACCTATTTTTGAATATGCTGCATTGTAAAATTCATGCTGCTGTAAACTTTGCATTCTGCCAACAAAAAACACTTTATTATAATAAAACAAGTCCAGAGAATTTTGTCTCGCTGATTCTTTTTTGTAAAAACTATACTCGGTATTACTATAAGTTTTCAAAAAATCGGGTACTAAGATTTTATTTGGGCAAATAATATTAAACTTGTTATTCTTGGTTTTAAATGTATCGAAAAGTTCAAAATGTTTTTTTAATTCATCGGGCTCTTTGTTGAAATCCACTTTGAATCTTCGATGAGTATATGATGCGAAAACCGTTAGGTTTATATCATTAAGGTTCCCATTTATTAAAAAATATATCTCACCTTCAATAATACCATATTCGTATTGGAACGTATTAGCATCAGTTATGCTAAAAACTGAGTATTCAGCTTTTTTATTAATTTCATTTAGGTACCGATTTAAAATGTCTGAATGCGATTCTTTTCTGCTCGATGGATGTATCCCCCATAGTTTGATGAAATATTCATGGGCGTATTTTATCAAACTTAATAGTTTTTTTAATTCTTTTGTTTTTAATTGGTAATCTTGGCTCGTTGCAGGTAATATTAATTCTTCAACACTTGTATCTGGAGTAGTACTTTTTATATTATACATTTCAACAACATCTTTGATACTTAGTGTTTTCTGAGTATAGAAAGTTTCGTTAAGCAGTATTTTATCGAAAAAAGGTATGTTGATGGTAAAGTAATGATTAAAAGAGGGTAAATCAACCAGAGCGAAATATTTTTCAACAGTATCATTATTTCTGTATGATTTTACTCTTTGTGCTTTTCGATGTAATAAATGTTTAGTACCGGCTACCAACAAAATATTATAATCAATAAATGTACGAATTTTTGGATGATGTGTATAATGACCTTCAACTATAATAACCATTTTAGGTTTAAGTTCTACAACTTCTTTACCTGTACATCTGCCATTATCAGAACGATTATAGAGTTTTGTTAAGTTAATTATCGTGGTTTGCTCTAGTTCTTTATGTCTTAAACTATTTACCTTGCTTAAAAAGTCTGAGGCTTTATTAAGATCCATGTGTAAGTCTGCCTCATATTCAAATGCTTTTCCTATTTCTAAGAGCTTATTAAGATCTTCTAATCTTTTGGTTCTTTCAATTAAACACCAATCGAGTCTATAAATAAAAACGGGAATATTTTTTTCATTTAATTGCTTTGCGAGATTATCTGCAAGTGTAGTTTTCCCTGAAGCAGTTGGTCCATCAATACCAATAACAAAGAAGTTGTTTTTGAAAGCTATATTATTTATTATTTCTTTAATTATTTTCATCCCTATTTTTTAAATAACTCTAACTCCACAATAGCTGTATAAATGTTTTTAGCCATTAATGCATAACCCTTTTCGTTACAATGCTCTGATCCGGAAAATACCGGCTCGAATAAATCTTTTTTATTGTTACCAAACAAAGAAAAGATACTGTCTTGATTTATAAAAACTAAATTGTGTCTTTGTGCAGTTTGTTGCCATATTTCTCCTGTATTTCTTGCCCAATATGAAATTTCTTTGCTATTTGGAGGTGGAATAATCGGATAGTTCATGCAAATTACAGGATAAGATTGTTTTAGGCAGATATTAACAACAGCTTCTATTTCGTTACGCATCCAATTAAAAATTAACTCGTCTTTTATTTGCATACTCCTTTTATTTGCATGCACTAGAGTAAATGGCTGATGAGCTTTTTCTTTATAACTAAAGTATAATTCAATTGATTGAAAAACAATTTCATTAAAAGTATTATTATTCATGTTGAGTTTGGTGCTAAAATCTTCGAAATTAGATAAAGTAATATCATTGCCATAATAGTTAATATCTGAGTTTAAATAATTAAATAAACCGGATGCGAGTAATTGGAAATCATTAAGATCAGTTATTGAATCATCAATTATTATATTCTTTCCCTCAATTAAATCACATACATACAATCCGATGTTTGCCCATTTCTTGTTCGCATGTGGGTTTTTATTAATTGCATTTGCAAAATTTAGTCTTGCCTCAGATATGTAGTTT
>JAVERJ010000241.1:0-3514 GCA_034007185.1 Candidatus Carbonibacillus sp.
CCCTTCCAGCGAAAAGACATGTGCATATCCGAAAGGTGGTTTTGGTCGTAACGGTATGCCTCCTACGTATATACGGATCGTTTCCACCGTCTCCATATCACGGGCGCCATATCCTGCAAGCACATTAATCATGCCGGGTGCGACACCCAAATCTGGAATAAGCGTTACGCCTTTGGCTTTTGCAGCTTCAGATAGCGCCAGTACACGCGCCGTCACACCCATGACATGGCCACCCAAATCCGTATAATGAACACCCGCTTTAATTGCAGCTCGCGCGACCGTTTCGTTAAACGTAAAATATAGTGCGTTCAAGACAACATCGTGCCCCATCAAAGCACGAACCACTTGATCCTCATCGCTCGCATCGAGGCGCCGTGTTTCTAGAAATTTAAGCGCTTGAGATCCGATCAAGGCGCCGATCTCTTGTTTTGCTATATCTAACACATCTTCCCGTACATCCGTTAAGGTCACGGTTTGACCCGGTGTCTCTAAAAGCGCGCGCGCCGCTACACGCCCCATTTTCCCTGCACCTAGAACAATCAAGCGCTTATCCATCCGTTCACCCTTCCCAAGATGTATGTCATTGCTAAGACTGTAAAGCGGCAGTAACCATCATCTTCATCATCTTTAGTCATCATAAGAGACATCGATTTGTGCCCGTTGCAATTTGCCGCTATAGTCTACATAAATACTTTTCCACTCTGTAAATACATCCAGTGCTTGAATACCAGAATCTCGATGACCATTCCCTGTCATTTTCGTGCCCCCGAAAGGCAAGTGAATTTCTGCGCCCGTTGTACCGGCATTGACGTAAATGATACCTGTATCCAGCGCTTGCATCGCACGAAAAACACGGTTCACATCTCGTGTAAAAATCGAACTGGAAAGACCATACATCACACGGTTATTGATTTCAATGGCTTCATCCAAACTATGAATCGGTATCATCGAAAGAACAGGACCAAAAATCTCCTCCTGAGCGATCCGAGCGTTTGGGGAAACATCGGTAAATAAGGTCGGTGCATAATAAAAACCTTTCGCGTATGTTCCTTCTGCCAACGGATGACCACCGATCAAAAGCCGCCCTTCTTGTTGACCGATCTCAACATAACGATGAATTTTTTCTAAGGCAGCCCTGTTGATGACCGGGCCGACGCGTACCGTTTCATCCAAACCGGGACCTACTTTTAATGCACGTATGCCTTCTAAAAGCCGTTTTTCTAAGGCTTCTTTGATATCAACGTGTGCAAGGACACGACTACAAGCCGTACAGCGTTGCCCACTCGTCCCAAAGGCGCACCAAAGAATCGCTTCTGTAGCAAGCTCGAGATCGGCATCTTCTAAGACGATGACGGCATTTTTCCCCCCCATTTCTAAAGAGACGCGTTTAATCATCCGCCCGCCCCGTTCGGCAATCGTTCGGCCGACTTCTGTCGAACCCGTAAAGGATATGACTTTAATTTTTGGATGTTCGACCATGTATGTTGCCTCATGACCGTAAACGTAGACCACATTAAAAACACCTTTGGGAAACCCTGCTTCGATGACCAATCGTGACAGCGCATCTGCCATAAGCGGCGTCTCACTCGCTGGTTTCCAGATGACCGCATTCCCCGCAATGAGTGCCGGGAACGCTTTCCACGCAGCAATAGCAATCGGAAAATTCCAAGGTGTGATCAGCCCAACCACGCCAATTGGCACACGGACACTCATAGCAAATTTATCAGGTAGTTCTGCTGGTGTGGTTTGACCAAATAATCTCCGACCTTCACCGGCCATATAAAAGGCCATGTCAATAGCTTCTTGTACTTCCCCCCGCGCCTCGTCGATCGGTTTACCATTTTCTAACGTCAGAATACGTGATAGTTTTTCTTTATCCCGTCGAAGCAACGACCCCAGACGATACAAATACTCCGCCCGCTTTGGAGCAGGTATGCGTGAAAAAAGCCTTTGTGCTTCTTCGGCCGCATTCACCGCACGATCGATCACTTCCTTCTGACCAAACCAGACCTCTGCTATTACTTCTCCGTTGGCCGGATTGATCACCGGTTGAAAAGTGCCTGGTCCATCATCTACATACATTCCATCCACCATCGGAAAAACTTTTTCAGAGACATATCGTTCCATGCTTTTCTTCCTCCTTTTCGTTCATGTTTGATTATTATGTCCTCTTGATCTTCTCTCAATATTCATCATACGCCGTCATAGCATTGTATACGGCTCATGCTTCGAGCCATCTTCCAACACTGATTTCTTCTTGCGGTACAATAACGTCAAGGACAACTGGCAAGCCATGTGACCCGATCGCGTGATTGAGTCCATAGGTCCAAGCGTCTAAAAAATCTTCTGAATGCACAACGCGCCTACCCAATCCTCCCATGCTTTGGGCCATCATGGCAAAATCAACATTGGACAGTTCCGTCGCAACCACCCGTTTGGGATACGCTCGCGCTTGATGCTGGCGTATGGTGCCATATAAAGAATTATTAAACACGACCACCAATACATTGAGACGATATCGCACCGCAGTCGTTATCTCTTGAACCGTCATCATCAGACCACCATCTCCAGCAAAAACCAAAACCGCTCGATCCGGACTCGCCCATTTCGCGCCCAAAGCCGCAGGCAGACCATACCCCATCGCCCCTGAAGTCGGGGCAATTTGTCGACGATGTTCCGTAAAAGGGAGATAGCGATGAATCCATCCAGCAAAGTTCCCAGCATCATTGACGATGACAGCATCCTCAGGAAGATGACGCGTAATGGTTTGTATCACAGAGGCATAGACAGACGGTTTCGCTGGGTAGTCTAAGGAGCTTTCATAGGCCTTTTTAACCGTGCGGCACCATTGAGCAAATGCATATCTGAGATCGGAATCCACAGCGGCAGAGGCTTCTGTAATCGCTTCCATAAACGCCTTAAGATCAAATGCACCGCTTAAGTCAGCCTGCGGATAACGTGTTAGAACAGAAGGATCGCGCTCAATATGAATCAGTTTTTGACCAGGTCGAGGTAACGTATAACCTTGTGTCGTCACTTCACCGAGGCGCGTACCCAGTGCAATCCAAAGATCGACTTGAGTTAAATACTCCGCCATCATCGATGGCGTTCCCAGCCCAAGGTGCCCAGCATAACATGTATGATCGGCTGGAAAACTGTCTTGACGGCGAAAAGCTGTATAAACAGGCATATGCATCGTTTCAGCCCAAGCCGCTAATAGCGCACGAGCACCGCTTGCACGCACGCCACCCCCTGCAATGACTGCCGGACGTTGCGACTGTTGAAGCAATGTGTAAAACATCTCAATAAAACGCTCATCAGGACGTCCATACACGATGGATCGTTCCATGCTCCCAGGTGATGTTAAAACGCTCGGCGATGGAACCATATGTTCGCCATTCGTTGACACAGCCTCGCCTTCTATCTGAAAAGGATCGCGAAAAACATCTTCTGGTACGATGAGGACAACCGGACCGGGACGTCCGCTCATTGCAACTTGATACGCACGATGGAA
>JAVERJ010000242.1:0-3513 GCA_034007185.1 Candidatus Carbonibacillus sp.
GAGCATAATAGGAACCAGGTTTCATTCGAGATTGGGGAGAGCCTCTTCGTACCCCGGGGGTGAATGACGAAGGTCCTAGCATCGCTACATTACTGCTAGGAAGGGGGCCCGAAAGATGGAACGCACTTATTCTACTTTCGGTCGGCACATCGCTGTCGATGCTTGGGGTGTTGATGCTCGGCTTTTGAATGATGAACGCTGGCTCACCGATCAATTGGTGGAAGCTGCTGTTCAAGCCGGAGCGACGATTTTGGGTGTTCAATCCAAAGCGTTTGAACCACAAGGCGCGACGGTACTCGTCATGCTCTCAGAGAGCCACATTTCGATTCACACCTATCCAGAACACGGCTTTTGCGCTATTGATTGTTACACGTGCGGAGAGGACGTTGATCCGGAGTTAGCCGTGGACCATCTATTACGGGTTCTTAAACCAGAGCGTACCTTTGGCAAAAAGCTCATTCGCGGTGAGGGCGAGATGCTTGTCACCGACGCTTTGACGCTTTCTAAAGACCCCGTTGCCCAATCTTAATGAAAAGTGATTGGATATTACAACGTACAACCGAGGACTCCCGGCGGGTATGGCCGCGGGGTCCTTTCACTTCTAACGTTCAAATGTTTCATGTATATGTTCTGCGCTCGTAGATTGAATGCATGTGTTTAGCGAACGTTCATAGATTCGATCACTGTCCATGAGGAGCGTAAAGTATGGTTATCCGTTCACCCTGGCCGGGCCGAGATGTCGGTCGACTTGATGTGATAGTCGGTGCAATGTTTAGTGGTAAAAGTACGGCATTGATACGTACATATGAGATGATTGTTGAACAAATTACGACGCTGCCAGTCACGCTTCGGCCCTATGCGAAGACGGCTGTTCGCGCTTATAAACATGTACGGGATGGTCGCTATGGTGATCATGGTTTGATTATCTCCCATGATGGTAAAACACTACCGGCCGTACCTGTTGGCGATGTTCGTCGTCTTTATCACGATATTACTGAGCGGGATGTACGCGTTGTTTTGCTCGATGAAGCGCAATTTTTTATTGAAAAATCTAGCGCTGGTATGTATCAACTGGTAGAAGTCGTTTATCAGATGTTACAAGAGCATCGGCATCTCGTGATCGCTGGTCTGGATCAAGACTTTCGGGGACTTCCCTTCGGACCGATGGGTGAACTGTTGGCGATGGCCGATGTTAAAAATATTTTGACCGCACAATGCGCCGTTTGTGGTGCACCGGCAACGCAAACACAACGATTGCTAAATGGGCATCCAGCGCGTTTTGATGATCCGTTAATTGTCGTCGGCTCAAGCGATACTTATGAACCAAGATGTCGGCGTTGTCATGTGGTCTTGCCGCCGAATGAGCAAAAAACACCCGCCTCTTTTGGATAAAGGCAGGTGTTTTTTTGCTTTTAATGCATCATTCCTGAAGGCGGAAATTGTTGTGTGGCATATTGACTGTACTGTTGATAGGCTTGATTTAAATGTTCTTGTGTCTCAACTTCTAACGGGTACCATCCTTGCTGGAACATATAGTCATATACGCGGCGCGCAGCTTGGTGGGTTTCGTTTAACATTTTAAGTAAGTCTTGATGGCACGTACTGTTGGATGCTTCCCACAGGGCAGTATTCAGACCGCTTGTAATGTATTTTTCGGTCGTAAGCATGTCGTTGGCATAGTCACGATCGCTCATGGCCGATGTGTATTGAGTTGTATCTTGTTTGGGTGTAAGCATCACACGTTGTTTTCCAGCCTGTGCGGCTGCTTGCTGGGTTGGGTTCTGCTGTGTATTCACGCCTGCACCTCCTTGAATGAGCGAAAATCGCAAAATCTTACTTACATGCGCATCTGTGCTTGGTTCATCGAACCGTTCATCTGCGCTTGTTGCATGACGTGTTGATTGAACTGTTGAATGGCTTGTTCGTTATTTGTCTGTGTGTACTGAAGCAACGTTTGGTAGTGAGTTTTGTGCATGTCGATCAGCTGTCCAAACATTTGTTTGAGCGTGGGATTTTGGACTTCTTGGCTAAAGTGGTGATAGCGCTTGATGGCTAATAGTTGCCAGGCCATCATGTCTTTTAAGTAAAGAAGGTCTTTGGTCGAGACCATCTTCGGCGGTGTTGGCATCGTGCCCCTCCTTTCTCACCGTTCATTCCCCTTCAAGTAAAAATAAAAGGTTTGAGGTACGATTTTAGATTATCCTTTCATTCCGAATTTATACGTGTGATGATCGCATGCTTGCGTTTTATGAGTGTTAAGGTGCAAGGCGCAGAAGTGCATTTAATAACGTGGATAAACCGGCTAAAAAGGCTGGAGCCACAATGTAATTGTAGACGAGAAAGGCCACAATAGGAGAAAAGTCGAGCATACCAATCGGCGGAATAAAACGTCTGAAGATACCCAAATACGGTTCGACCAGCGAGGCAATAAACTGGACGAGTCGTGAGTTATAAAGCGGCGGAATCCAAGAAGACAAAATATAAAGGATCATGAACACTAAATAAATTTGCACTGCATATTGTCCAATGGTCATAATGGTTTGAGCAACTTGGAAAATGGTCATTCACCTCGATAAAAAAATTCATCTTTTTTATATGTCTCTTGGTACAGAGCGAGAAACGTGGATGCATGGAAGGACCGTTATGCTTGCACGCTCGTCATGCGATGTACATTGAATCGATGGACATGATCGCAAGCATAGTTTAGTATACCATAAGTGGATATAAAATCCTATGCATGCAATGATGAAAAAATCATGTTCATTCTATAGTGTTTTTTAAAAAAATTGAAAGAAGGGATCGCGGTGCTTGTTTTGATCGTAAGTGGTGGAGAAAAAAATCAACACCTTTATGCCGAAGATTGGATTGAATATACAAAGGCCCACGGTAAGCCGACAGTAGTCGGGGTGGATGGTGGCGCCTTATGGCTTGTAGAGCATCGTTTTTCATGTGATCTGGCGGTAGGTGATTTTGACACAATTGGGGAAGATGGCGTTTCGCTTTTGAAGGCACGAGGTATTCCTCTGCTTCGTGCCGATGCTGAAAAAGATGAGACCGATACAGAGATGGCTTTGAATTGGGCACTTTCCAATGGTGCGCGCGTGATCGTTATTGAGGGGGGGATGGGTGAACGATTTGACCATAGTTTATCAAATATTCAACTTCTGTACCGCTGTTACCAAAAAGGCGTATCGTGTGTCGTTCAGAACCCTTGGAATCGCGTTCGTCTGCTTGGGCCGGGGGAAACGCGTTTTAACGTTCGTTGGCCGTTTGTTTCACTGATTCCATTTTCCGAAGTCGTACGCGGTGTATCGTTAGATGGGTTTTATTATTCGTTGCATGATGAAGATTTAAGTTGGGGCTATGGTCGTGGAATCAGCAATGAACCACTTCGATCGGAAGTTTCTATTCGCATCCAAGAAGGCTATTTACTCGTTATCGAAAGTCGGGATCCACTGTCTGATGCGAGAAAGAAAGGTCAAAAAAAGACCAAGGGGCGCCCCGAGGCGGAGG
>JAVERJ010000243.1:0-3499 GCA_034007185.1 Candidatus Carbonibacillus sp.
AAGCGACGATCATAAAAAGCGTCAACATGGCAAAAACCGGTTTTCCTAAGCGAATCGAAGCAATGCCTTTCACAGTTGAATACCCCTTTCTTATTTTGGAAAAATTCTTCTCTCGCCGTTTACCAACCGTTACCGATGGCAAGATGATCGTTACCAGACTGACGATCCATGCCCGTATCCCTTTCGTACGGACAATTCGTACGCAAGATGTATCGTGTAAAACGGTGGGTCCGTCGCCTCACCTCCTTTACAATTCACAGCGTATGCCATAAAAAATGCACACCTCTCTCGGAACCGAAGTTCCAAGGGAAGGTGTGCAGGATGTTACCTTCTTCACCTTAACGTTCAATTAAAAAACATAAGACTTAACACACACACACAAGAAAACTCAAATCACCTTGGGACTTCTCTGCTTTAGCCTACGAGGTTAGCTGACGGGTAGGATGGCAGAGAAGCGTCACATCCCCCTTGGATATGGTCCAAGGTTAACCCCCCAAAACTCGGTTCCCCCGCTCCCGCCTTGTGGCGAGACTCGGCCTGATATGTGATTTTTAAAGAAACTTAACTTGGTTTTTATGGTAACATACATATTCTGAATGGTCAAGGTTTAGATCATGCAAATTCTATATCATTCCACACCGACGGTTTTTACAATCTCTAATGCTTCTTCAATATGTTCCGCTACGATATTGAGGTGCCCCATTTTTCGTCCCCTGCGGGCCACCTTTTTCCCGTAAAGATGCACCCTGACACGTGGATCAAATGTAGGCATTCGCTTTAACACCTCGGGCAAGTGTTCGCCTAAGATGTTGACCATGACCACAGGCGAATATAGACGAATATCACCCAATGGCAAATGGGTCACTGCACGCAAAAACTGCTCAAATTGTGAAATCGACACTGCATCAAGCGTATAATGTCCACTGTTATGCGGACGCGGTGCTAATTCATTGACGAGAAGCGTTCCATCAGCTAAATAAAACAATTCTACCGCTAAAAGTCCCACCACGTGAAACGCATGGGCGATGGCTTCAGCGAGGGATGCGGCTTTTCTCTGGACCATCTCTGGAACACGCGCTGGAACGACCGTCTGATGTAAAATACCGTTCAGGTGAACATTTTCAGCAACCGGAAATACCTTGCTTAGCCCATCCGCGCGACGCGCCACGATGACGGAGAGCTCTTTTTCAAATGGTATCATACGTTCAACAATCAAGGGCACGTGTGTTCGATCTAGCCATGGTTCGACGCCATGAAAAAATTGTTCTGTCCGCGCCCGAGCATTTAATCCATTGCCCTCTTGATGACTTTCTGGTACATTCCACTGGGCAAAAATCGTTTCCAACGTTCGATCAAAAGATACGAGATCACTTTCTGTAAAAAGACGCCACTGACCTTTTCCGTCATAACCCCCTCGTGTCGTCTTTACAACGACAGGGAGCCCCAGTTTATCGATTGCTGACTTGATATCACTGGGGCTATGTATAAGCTCGTACGGTGCCACTGGAAAACCTGCTCTGGATAAACGCTCTTTTTCTAAGGCCCGATGCTGCGCAATGCGCACGATGTCTACACCTTGAGGCAACGGTTTAAGACGCGCCGCTTGTTCGAGCGCATCCGTATGAATGTGTTCAAACTCATAAACAAGCATATCACTGGATTGGGCTAGGCGCTTAATCGCCTCTGAATCGGTAAATGCTCCTTGAAAAAAAGCATCGGCAACAAAACGCGCGGGTGCCGCTTCATCTGGATCCAATACATTCAGGCGGTATCCCATGGCCCGCGCAGATAGTGCCATCATGCGCCCCAGTTGGCCCCCACCAATCACCCCGATGGTTGTATCTGGTAAAAAAATCGTCGGATCCCACGACATGCTTGTTTATATGACTCCTTTCCGGACGTTTCAAGTATCTTATAATCCTTGAACGTTATCTCCTATGATTGATTGAATGATGGGGTCATGTGACAAGGTATGTTACAGTTGGATCAATGGTTTTCAGATGTCATTCCTAAGGGTGGAAGATCCTGATCAGCTAGAACGCGCTCACGCATATGCCGTTGATAGGCGATGAGCCTTTCTCGTATGTTCTCACTCATAAGCGCAAGAAAACGCGCCGCAAGAATAGCAGCATTTTTAGCGCCAGCATCACCGATGGCGACCGTCGCAACCGGTACCCCTGCCGGCATCTGAACAATCGATAAAAGTGAGTCTAAACCATTTAACTGACGAGACGATATAGGGACGCCAATCACCGGCAGATGCGTTTTGGAAGCGATCATGCCCGGCAGATGCGCCGCGCCCCCGGCCCCGGCGATAATGATCTGAATCCCACGGTCCGATGCCGTCTCAGCATAATCAAACATCTCATCCGGTGTCCTATGGGCAGAGACTACACGTGCTTCATAGGGAATGGCAAGCGCGTTAAGGAGGGCTGCCGTATGTCTCATCGTTTCCCAATCGGAACGTGAACCCATGACGACCCCGACCAACGGACGCTGCGCTGCTTCAACATGGTCATGAGCATGGTCATAAGTGTGATCAGATTCATACTTCATAGTTTAGCATTCCTTTCTGTATGGTTCTATCGTTAGTAAACAGATTGTCATTCGTGTATTCACTATAATATAAAATAAAAAAAGCCTTGCGACAAGGCCCCGCGATCACTCTGTGTTGTACATCTGTGATAGTGTCATAGCGCAATGCTTTTGTGAAAATGTCACGGACGTAAGTCGAAGCATGACGTACACATATCATGTGCACGAACACGTACCGTTTTTGTGGGAATAGCATAACTTGCAACCGTTGATGTCATAAAATGGAGCTCATACCTAATTATGGTCCGCGGTGTAAACGACGTCGCCGCTCCATGGCGCCAACGATGAAGATACCGGCGATGAGCAGCGCGACGACGTAAGGCGATGTGATTCCATAGAACTTCAAGATCAGAGCGATCACGATGAACGGAACGTACAACAAAAAAGAAAAGAAGAGATTTTTCATGAAGTCTGGTTCCCTTCCCCTATATGCTCTCGAGCGGAAGAAGCGTCAGACCGCAAGAACGTATGAAGATCGATGACTATGTTTGATCGTTGATGGTGCGATATGCAAGAACCTATCATTTATGTATGGAGCGGGTGATGGGAATCGAACCCACGCCGCCAGCTTGGGAAGCTGGAGTTCTACCATTGAACTACACCCGCATATGGACGTGAGTTCGTCCGATATCAGAACAACTCACGTCCATCATTATATTAAAATTGTCTTGACATGTCAAGGGCTAATCGGTGCACCATCTGTTGGTGGATCTTCAATGGGTGGGATCGGTAACCCGGGGAGGGTTTCCCCAGGCGGCTTTTTCTCCCCTGGCTTATCCTTCTTTTTGCCCGGTGCGGTTGCTCCAGAATCGTTGGATGGAGGCGTTTGATGATCGCCATTTGAATCGCCGTTTCCTGGTTCACTGGGTTGACCGGGTTTATCGGATTTGGCCTGCACGGTTTT
>JAVERJ010000244.1:0-3486 GCA_034007185.1 Candidatus Carbonibacillus sp.
GTTGAGTTCAAAATTCAAATATTCTATCATTTGTGGCTGTGTTTCTTGCAAATTGCTCAAATACTCTGTTGAGTATTTTGCTAAAAGTCTATTATCGGGAAAAGATTCTGTTTGTGCGTAAATAACTGAACTAATGCTCATTATCAGAACTGTTATTATTAGATGATTTTTTTTCATACAATTAACAATTTATTTACAAGACGTAATAATTCAAAAATGGTTTACTCAATTAACAACTCTATTGTTATAAACAGGTAAATATACAAATATTTGATAAAGTATGAAGCAATATAAAAAAGAAAACAGTTATTTTTTCATTGATTTACACCATATAAATCAGTCTATTATATTAAGCTTTAGGGATTTAACGAATTATTCGTACTAGTCCAGATTTTTCGTAAGAAATACCATTCCAATCTTTATATTCACAGAACCATTTATAATTACCTGTAGGCAGATATTCATCTCCTTTCATTCTGCTGCCATTATTTGTACCGTCCCATGCTCCATCGGAACATGCATCGCATTTAGCATTTATGTAATATTCTTCGGTATAATATACCATATTTCCCCAGCGGTCGAAAATAGTAAGCTTAAAATTATTTGGGTCAATACCAATTCCACAAATTCTGAAGCAATCATTTACACCATCTCCATTAGGAGTAAATGTTTCGGGAGCATAAAAGGTATTAATTCCTTCGATTAGTAGATTTCGATAAATGGTATCGATACACCCATGCTCTGATTCTACGATTAGGATAATTTCGTATTCTCCCATTTCGGCATAAGTGTGTCTTGGGTTAACATACAACGAACTATCGCCATCGCCAAAAAACCAAAACTGCTGAAAAGCATCAAGCGATGTATTAGTAAACTCTATTTCAGGTTTAAGTATTGTAGTAATTTCAGGTTCCATATAGAAGCTGGCAATAGGTTTTGGATGAATTGTAATCATTTCGGGAATTACCTGAGTATTTTCACATCCATATTCTGATTTAACAGTTAGGCTTACATCATAAGTACCATGATTTCGATAAAGATGAACAGGATTCTTTGTATTTGCAAAACCATTGTCACCAAAATCCCAAAGATATAATTGCCCGGCATTTTCACTGTGTTCGGTAAAACTAATTAAAGCAGGCTCACATGCTTCAATTTTATCAGCAGTAAATGAATTATCGGGTGTAGGCATTACTGTAATCTTGATAGAATCAGAAACCGATGGGGTACCACAATTATCACGAGCTGTTACATGAACATATGAAGTTTCTTGCAGATAAATACTAAAGGGAGAACCGACAATTTCGCCATTTTCAAGTATTAACTCATAAGGTCCTCCATTTCCTCCTACTACATCAACAATAATAATTGCTGGTTCGCCTTCGCATACTGTATCGTAACTTGTTACAATTGCACTTATTTCTAATTCAGGATATACATTAACTTTAATATTTTGCTTTGAAGCTGTACATGAATGGCTATCGGTAACAGTAACACTATACGTAGTTGTTTCAATCGGACTTACTTCGAACAAGTGCGAATTGTATGAAGTGCTGTCGCTACCCTCCCAATAGAAATCGTAATAAGGAGTTCCACCTGTTACTTGTGCACCAATGTTTGTGCTTTGCCCAATACATATTTGTCTGTTACCAAGCGATTGGATATACATTTGTGAGGGTTCACCTATTTGGGCATTTGCAACAATTCTGCAGTTATTATCGTCTGTAACAGTTACTTGATAAGTACCTGCTCCATTGATCATAGTATTAGATGTTTCGCCATTAGGCCACAAATAATTATACGGTAAGGTTCCTCCAGCAACAGTAACTACAGCTTCGCCATCATCATAATTGTAACAAGTAGCATCTTCAGTTGATATATTATAAGATAGTGTATCCGGTTCATTTATTATGAAATGGGTATTTACTTGACAGCCAATTGCATCGGTTACAGTTACCTGATACAATCCGGCACATATATTATTTAAAACATTTGTTGGCGATGACCAACTATATGATAATGGAGGAATACCTCCTGTAAGCACCATTTCTGCTCTTCCGTCGCAAGAATGATAACATAAATTATCTTCGAGCAATAATTCTTCGACAACAAGGGTTGGACTCACTGTTATTGTCATACTCTCGGTATTACTAACACATCCTCTAACATCAACCACATATACAGAATAAGTTACTGTAGAATCAGGAGTAACACTAAAAGTAGAAGGAGCTTCAAAAATTCCGTTTCCATCGTCCCAATAATAAGTATAAGGAGGTGTTCCACCCTGCTGCTGTGCCTGAACGCTAACTGTTTGTCCTTCGCATATTGAGATATCGTTTGATAAGACTACCTGTAACAAATCAGGCTGATAAATTTGAAAGAATTCAACTACTTCGCAATTATTTTCATCGTAAACTGTAACCCAATAATTTCCGGCTGCCATATTATTTCTAATTGGACCGGCAGGTCCCATTACATCACTCCATAAATAAACATAAGAGCCAGTCCCCCCTTCTACTGAAATAGACATTGTTGCATCATTATTTTCAAAACATGTAACATGAGTATATGAAGTATCAGTAATTACTAATTCAGGAGGTTGATTAATAGTAAAATTCGCAGAAGTTTCGCAATCGTGAGCATCGGTTATAGTTATTCCATAATCGCCAACACACAAATTTGACAGTATATTTGTTGGAGACCCCCAAGAATAATCATAAGGCACGGTACCACCTGTAACATCGGCTATAGCTCTACCATTGCAAGATTGATAACAAGGATCATCGTACACGGTCAAATCAATATTTAATTCGGCAGGGTGAAGTATTTCTACGATTGTATCGTTAGAATTACAGCCATTTTCACTTACTTGTAAACCCACTTCCATTAAACCGCCTTCGTCCCAAACCAACTGATAAGGTCCTGGTCCATTCCCTTCTATTATTGTAGCATTACCAAAATCCCAGTTATAAGTAGCCAAATCAGAAGCATTCCCGACATAATTGACTTGAGTAATATCTCCAAAACACGGAGAAGCAACATAAGTAAATTGTGCAGTAGGTACCGGCCAAAAATGTATTTCGATTTGATCTGTATTTGAACAAGCAGGCGACAAGTTTTCTTCGTAAAGTTCGAAAACATATTCTCCCCATGTGTCAACAATTACAGTTGCATTTGGTGAGTTCTGATTTTGCCATGTAGCGTTGCCGGGTCCACTAATCATCGACCAGTTTACTGTATTTCCATCTACTGTTTCTCCATTAAATGTGAAATTATTTTGACAAACTGAAGAATCGTTACCTGCAACAGGGTATGGCATTGTACAACACAATGGGTCTGTAGGAGGACGTACATGTACTGTTAAAGTAGTATCGTAAGTACAGCCAAAATCATCGGTTACCGTAAAAGTATAAACTTGATCGCCGGGAGTAGTAGGATAAGCAGTAGCATTACCCCCTGAATTTGGTTCTATACCATCTCCTGTCC
>JAVERJ010000245.1:0-3484 GCA_034007185.1 Candidatus Carbonibacillus sp.
GGGATAAAGTTCATGCCCCAACGCAATCCTCTAAAATTTAAACATGCATGTTAAAACGTTGACTGGCTTTTTACGACCTATGAGAGGTCTCAGCATTGAGGTGTAAGGGGTGGCGATTTATTTTCCGCCGCCACCACTGCCACCTTCTTCAGCGTTTCCCTCTTCATCGCCTTGTTTTTCTTGATCCGCTCCTTTTTCCTCTTTATTTTTCTCTGGTTTACTCGCCTCCTCTTGTACCTTTTTCAAGATCTTCATAAGTTTTTCTTGAAACAAAGGGGACTGAATGGTATCTTCGACGACCTTGGCCGTCTGTTCGCGGTAGGCCTTGGACTTCATGAGGTCAAGCAATTGCTTTTCAAATTCAGGATCTTTCCAAACATCGAGTAACATGGCTTGATATTCGGGATCTTTCATCAGCGCTTTGAGCAACGCTTCATTTTCTTTTTGCATTGTTTTGGCGATGGTGGCAGCAAATTTGGGATCATCAAACATCTCTTTTAGTTGTTTTTGGCCTTGTTCAGAGGTCAAGGCGGTTAAGACGGCTTGTTTAACTTCGGGTTGAGATAGGATGAGCTCGTGTTTAACTTCGTTTTTAGATAAGACTTCTTTGATTGCTTTTTGACCTTCTTCTGTTTGGATGATGTCTTTGACCATCGTTTTCATGTCGTTATAATCCGGACTGCTTTGGGTGCCTGTCGATGATTGTCCGGCACATGATGCTGTTGCTAAGATGAAGAAGATCAACACCAAAACACGTAAAACGAGGCGCATGGTATGCTCACCGCTTTCTCCATAGACCTTTTACTATCGTTAATATGTGACTGAATGCCTGCCTCTATGCGTATGGCTGTGGCTGAATCAATGGTCTGAAGGAACGCTCCTTACTGATTGTAAAAATGTCTGACAAGGTCTTGCCTGTCACAATATGGCAGGCAGCTTTGTAAAATACACGCTTGAGAGAGGACAAGCACGGTGAATACGAGACGTCTTGTTTTTTTACTTTGGACAACTTTGGCTGTTGGGGGGATCGGTGGCATCATCAGCGCATCCATTCTGATCATGATTGAAGGCGGTCTATCGAATCGTGTCGGCGATACATTGTTAGGGATCGTCAGTTGGTTTGGAAGCGGTATGGTCTATGCCGCCTTATCGCTCCTTGGGTATTTTGTTTTTAATATGTTACAAATGCTCGGTTTAAGTCTGTTTCCAAAACCGTATCGCGGGTTATGGTCAACATTATTACTTGCAATCACGTTGGTTGTGCTGATCGATCTATTGTTTTATCCCGTTCTCTTGGGCCGTCGTTATGCGTACCAAGTCCTCACACCGCTCCCCGTTCTAACGCTTTTTAGTCTAGCGTTGGTGGTTACATTTATAAAAATAAAACAAGCGGGGCGCAAAGCACTGGCCCCGACCCTCTTTTTTTTGTTTACCTTTACATTACTTGAACTCGTACCAGCCTTACGTTTGGAAAACATCAAAGCATTTTTTGATATGGCCCTGCCTCTTTTTCTAGCCAATGCCTATCAGGTCCTGATGACCGGATATATGTTTAAGAAAAACAGTCGACAGTAGACGTATGCACAGTGTTCGTTTGGAATCAATGGGCTAGAGAAGACTTTGAACAGAGGTATAATGTCTATGAGTCTTTTCATTGATTAAGGAACGGTGTGGACGGTATCTTTATAACCGCTGATGAGTTCACTTACGGTGACAAAGCGGTAGCCATGACGCTTTAATTCACGGATCAGTGTGCTAAGGGCCTCTGCCGTTTCTTTAGCTGAATCGCTGGCATGAAGAAGCACGATTGCACCCGGTTTGGCGGATGTGAGGACGCGTGAGACGATGACATCGTGCCCTGGGTTTTTCCAATCCTCTGGATTGATGCTCCAAAGAACGGTGGTCAGACCAAGTGTACTGGCTGTTTTTAACACTTTTTGATCAAAGTCTCCGTTCGGCGGTCGAAATAAGGCGATGGGTTGACCCGTGAGATGATGTAAGACGTCTTCACCAGTTTTGATTTCCGATAGCAGTGTTTCTTCATCCAAACGTGTATAATTCATATGACGATTGCCGAGCGTGCCGATCTCAAAGCCAACTTGTTTCATTTTTTTAATGATCTCAGCATGATCTTTGGCCCAAGGCGCAGATATAAAAAATGTGGTTTGTAAAACGCCTTCTTTCTGCAATGTTTCCATAATTGGGTGGATCTGTACATCACCCCAACTAATATCAAATGTAAGACTGATCACTTTTTCATCGGTCGGCACATGATAAATCGCTCCAGCTTCTTTTGGTTTAAAGGCGACAATGACATCGCGTTCGTTGTATAATACCATTAAAGAGGCAAACACAATAAAGAAAAAAGCAAGGAAGCGGCGAGACTTCTTCCAAGAAATAATCAGCCATATGCGAAGTTTGCGCTGCACAGTGTTCAACCGCCTTTCTCCAGCATCCATGGGTTAAGTTCTAGGTGCTGATACATTGCGATACGCGTTCATTCAGATTGGTATCAACTTATGCGGGATAAGGGTTGATTATGTCCAAGGGATGGTGCTTCATACTAAAGTACTAAAGAAGGTAAGATAGGAAATGCGCCAATCGATGTAGACATTTCATGAAGGAGATGAGGCTGATGCATACACACTTAGAGTGGAAAGGGCACATGGCTTTTGAAGCTGTTGGAGAAAGCGGGCATACTGTGCGCATTGATGCTCAAGAAGCAGTGGGTGGGTTAAACAGTGGGCCGCGCCCCATGGAGCTTGTACTTCATGGGTTGGGCGGGTGTACATCCATCGATATCGTCTCGATTTTAAATAAAATGCGCGAGCCGATGGAGACGCTCCATGTAGACATTCAAGCAGAACGTGCACCAGAGCATCCAAAACGTTTTACAAAGATTCACTTGCATTACCGTTTAACAGGAGAAGGATTGGATGAGAAAAAAGTGCGACGCGCCATAGAATTATCGATGAACAAGTACTGTTCAGCGTCAGCATCGCTCAATGCTGAGCTCACATATTCCTTTGAAATAAATGGAAAAAAATTCATGTGATACAACGCTTGACATCTTCCTAAAGGTGTGGTAAAGTAGCAAATGTCGCCGCGAGATACGGTGGGCGGCGCGAGAGGCGAGAGCGCTCGGGCGGCTACCCATCTCAAAGGACGACAGCTTTAAGACGACAGCTTAAAAAGGTAAGAACAAAAAGATAAGCTCAATGCTGAGCTTAATTTAAAGAAGCAACAAAAACCAGTGCACCTTGAAAACTAAACAGCAGCCTGTAACACGTTAAGACGTGCACGGACCGCTCACCGTCTGCAGTGCAGATGATGAGCGTCGTGAGATATGCGGTAAGTTATCGCATAGCGTGAAGTTATCGCGTCAAAGCGCTAGGATAGACTTTTTTACGGAGAGTTTGATCCTGGCTCAGGACGAACGCTGGCGGCGTGCCTAATACATGCAAGTCGAGCGGGGGAGTTGCAT
>JAVERJ010000246.1:0-3424 GCA_034007185.1 Candidatus Carbonibacillus sp.
TACTCATGACTTTCAGTCAGTCAGGTAACGAAGCCATGTTACAGAGTCTGTCGCCTGAGCAAGTCGACATGCTCAAAAAAGCGGTTCAAACGATTGAATCGACACCTGTTTATATGTTCGTGCTCGGTCTGGTGGAACGTATTGTAGCGCTTGTCATTCAGATTGCACTCAGTTTGTTTGTCTTGCTCGGCCTTCTTCAAAAACGCTACCTTGTCTATCCAGCAGCCATCCTGTTACATGCGGTCATCGATTTTATGCCAGGTCTGTACCAAGCTGGCATGATCCGCAACGTGTGGCTTATTGAAGGTATGCTCATCGTCGTTGGTGTGTTTGCCTTCATTTTTATTGTTCAATCGAAGCGTATGTTTGATCAAAGCACCTCGAATTCTACGATATAAAGCAAAAGCCAATCCATGCCTGTGCGTTACGTTACCACGTGATGACGAGTTTTCCAAAGGCCTGCCCAGCGCTGAGTCGAGTGATCGCTTTTTTCAGTGCGGTGGATGGATAGACGTGGTCAATAACAGGCTTAAGACCGTTTAATGCGTAAAAAGTAAGCATCGCTTGCATTTCTTCCGTACTGCCCATGGTCGTTCCCAAAAGTGAATACTGACCGTAGAAAAATGAACGAATATCGAGTTCCACCGTGTTTCCGTATCCCGCGGCAAAGGTGACGATCCGCCCGCCTTTTTTAAGCGCTTTAAGCGAGGTAGGAAAGGTCACACCACCGACGGTTTCGATAACGACATCGACGCCGACGCCATCTGTCGCTTGATGCACGGATTGCGAAAAATCATCGTTTGTCGAAAAAACCGCATGCGCGCCGAGTGCTTTGGCCCGTTCGCTTTTATGTGGATCGCGGCTCGTGACATAGGCTGTTGCACCTAAAGCGCGGGCGATCATCAGCACGTGTTGCGCTACAGCACCACCGATCCCTGGAATGAGGACGGTCTCGCCACTCATCAGTTTCGCCCGCGTGATAACAGCACGGTAGGCGGTAAGGGCGGAAAGGGGAAGGGCGGCTGCTTCTTCGAAACTCAAGTATGGCGGTTTGGGAAGCACATTTTCTTCAGGAAGGACGATCATCTCGGCAAAGGTTCCAGGGTCCGGCACGCCCAAGATCCGAAAGGTATGCGGTGGCGCACTGCTCATATGGGGCCAGCCGAGGCTCGGGACGATGAGGACAGGATCGCCGACACGCACGCGTGTAACACCTTCACCCACCGCCTCAATCCATCCCGCACCATCGGAACCTAATATGGAGCCTGGTTCAGCCTTGGAACGACCTTCAACGAAATACAGATCGCGATGATTGAGGGCACTGGCATAAAGTTTAACGCGTACGTGTCCCGGTTCAACTTCTGGTAACGCTACATCTTTCATGACCAGACCGTCGATTCCGACACGTTCAAACACCCAAGCTTTCATCGTTGTCATCGGTTGTCTCTCTCCCTTCAGGCGTTGTGATCGTTTGCATAAACGCTACGGTTTTTGTATAGAAAGGCTGTAAAAAAAGATGAAATAAAAAGCAGATGAAATAGGTGAAGGTTGAATGTTGCGCATCACACAACTCGTTCATCATCTCTTAAGCGGTGTGATCCATGAAGGGGATACTGTCATCGACGCAACATGTGGGAATGGAAGCGATACGCTTTTTTTAGCAGAGCATGTAGGGGAAAGCGGCCGCGTGCATGCTTACGATATTCAAAGAGAGGCCATCTCGACGACCGAAGAAAAGTTAATCGCCCATGGCCTGCATCGCCGCGTGCACTTGCACCTCGCCTCACATGAAGCGATCGCTCAAGAAACAACACCGGTGAAAGCTGTTATCTTTAATCTCGGATATCGTCCGGGCGGCAATAAAACCATAACCACGCACCCGGCGTCGACCGTACGCGCACTCGAAGCTGCGCTTCAACGTTTAGAGCCCGGTGGGATGATCCTGATTGCGGTCTATCCAGCCCATCCCGGAGGAGAGGATGAAGCACGAGCTGTACGCACGTTCGTCACACAGTTACCCGGCAAACATTTCACAGCCATGCATATGTCGAATATGCTCGCCACAGAACGCGCGCCATTTCTCATTGCCATTGAAAAACATCTTTTTTAGGCGAGTGATCCTATGGTTGATGAACGCGTGCGACGTATGGTTGAGCCAAGCGCACCAAACGCACCTGGAAACGGTGGGTCAAGCTTGCGCACGGTGACGACGATTTCCATGATGCGTGTGTCGAAGGCAAACAGGCTGCGGGCGATATCATCGGCCAAAGCTTCAAGCAGGTTTTTGGATGGGCCTTCCATAATCTGTTGAACATGATGATACACTTTCTCATAATCAAGCGTATCGGTGAGTTGATCACTCCGGCCAGCTTGCGTTAAATCCATGAAAAGGTGAAGATCGACGCTGAAACGACCACCCTTATCTTTTTCCGGTTGGTATACACCATGTCTTCCAAAAAACAACATGTCGGTGATGAAAATCTCATCGTACATCTCAACACCCCTCTCCAAGGCGCATCGGCGTTATTAAAAGAAGTCCGAAGATCGATGCGTGCTTAGTAATGATTGTACCGTTCATGCGGCTTGAGCGCAACATAGCACTGCGCACCTATGTTATTCAACCAATGAATTTTTAATAGACGTAATAGAAAGGTAAATGATATAATACGTGTGGTTGTTACAATTTCCTTAAAAAAACAGGAGGTCTTTATGATGACCGATCAACAAGCAAGCCGCTGGGCGATGTTCATTCACTTAAGTGTCTTTCTTAATTTTATTGTACCGATCCCTTTCACGAATCTTCTGGCGCCACTCATTTTATGGCAGTTAAAAAAAGGGGAACATCCCTTGATTGATGACCAAGGAAAAGAAGCTGTGAACTTTCAAATTTCGATCCTCATCTATATCCTTATTTCATTTGTATTAATGCTTATCCTCATCGGCATTGTCCTAATTTTTGTCGTTATCATTTTCTGGTTTGTTATGACCATCGTTGCTGCCATCAATGCCAATGAAGGTAAATATTATCGTTATCCTCTCACCATTCGCTTTATAAATTAATATTTTTATGATAGAAAGGAAACGTTGCATTGCGAATTTGGGATATCGCGCCTGGTTACTTGAACCGGGCGAGCCTCTTAGGGGAGCATCGCGAACTCCATGGCATCGCCTCGATCCATCTTCATGGAAAACGAGGCTACGCCCAACATCCTGAGACAAAGCGCTGGAAACACCATCTTCCAGCGCTTTATATCCGTCATGCCATGCTTGTCCAAGAAATGAATCTCCGAGGCTACGCCCATCGCTCTCCACTTCCTGCATCGATGATGCAGCAAGACGCCAACTTCAATCCGTCCGTCCATCAACATGCTCAAGATGGAACGGCCCGTCACCGGAACCTTCTATCGTTTCAGTGACGGGCCGT
>JAVERJ010000247.1:0-3423 GCA_034007185.1 Candidatus Carbonibacillus sp.
AAGACGTTGGGACGGCTGATGAATATCGCTAAAGAGAGTCTGGAACTAAAGCGACAAGCCATCGAACGATGGGCAGAAGAGGGGTTATATCCGTATACAAAATTTTATTTGCGGCATTTTGCACCGAAAAAGGCTGAGCCGTTTTCCGTATCCTTGGAGAGTCCGGGTACTGTTGTTGTGTCGGAGTCTTACGAACAGGGCTATTTCCGGAATCATTTCAGTACGATCGGACTTATCGGCATGCATGAAGCGCTTATGAATTTTCGCGGCTGGCGGCTCAGTGAAAGGCGTGGACGAGATTTTGCTGTACGGGTGCTAACTTTTATGCGTGAACGATTGCTCCAGTATCAGGAAGAGACAGGGAATCTTTACAATTTAGAGGCAACACCGGCAGAAGGAGCCTCCTACCGGCTGGCTCAGTTGGATAAGACTTATCATCCGGACATCGTGACGGCTGGAAGTGAAAGCGTACCGTATTATACAAACTCCACTCAGATTCCAGTCGGCGAGATGGATGATTTGTTTGCTCAGTTACAATTGGAAGAACCTTTGCAAGAAATGTACACAGGTGGGACAGTTTTTCATGCTTTTTTAGGCGAGTCGCTAGCTGATGGTCGTGTGACAGGAAAACTCGTGCGCACGATCATGGAAAAAACGCGCATCCCCTATGTCACGTTGACACCTACGTTTTCGATCTGTCCGGATCACGGTTATCTTCAAGGCGAACAGTGGACGTGCCCGCATTGCGGCAGGGAGACCGAGGTGTACAGCCGGATTGTCGGGTATTATCGACCCGTCAAGCAATGGAACGAAGGTAAAAAGGAAGAATTTAAGGATCGCCTGACCTTCGCGCTCGGAGGTATTGAGAGATGATCTATGATCTCTTACCGTTATCTTTAATCGACGATCCAGGGCACCTTGCCGCAACCATCTTCATAAGCGGCTGTCGTCTGCGATGTCCGTTTTGTCACAATGCCGCCTTACAAAAAAAACAGCCACCGCGAACATCGGTGGCTGATGTCTTGCGTTTTTTAAAACAAAGGCAAGGTTTTTTAGAAAGTGTGGCCATAACGGGCGGAGAGCCACTGATGTGGCCGGAGATAGACACGTTTATGCACGCCGTTCGTGCGCTCGGTTATCGCATCAAGCTTGATACTTCCGGAGATATACCGGACCGCTTGGAACAACTTTTGCGACTCGGGTTGATCGATTATGTGGCGATGGATGTAAAGGACGAAAAAGCGCGGTATGGCCTCTATGCGCCAGATCCGAAGACGGCAGAGCGTGTGCACCGATCGATGGCACTTCTGGCGGCATGGGCACCAGCGTATGAATTGAGGACGACGGTCGTCCCCAATCTTCATTTTCAGGATGAACAAATTGTACGTGCCGTCGACTGGGCGTATCAGGCAGCGGGAACAACAATTGCGCGCTGGGCATTGCAGGCGTATCGACCTTCCCCAGGTGTGTTCGATGTGAACCGCTCGGGGCATGTGGCGACACCACCCTCGCGCCTTCAAGCGTTGGCGCGTACCATCGAAGCAACTGCGCTTGTAAAAGAAGTAGTGCTTCGGGTGTAAGGCTTCGTGTTGATCGGACGCCACCCGGGTCCGATCATGCAGAACATGTTCCGTTCGGACGGATGAATATCAGGATCGTTCAAAGAGGATACATCATCCTATGGTGGTTTACAATCTTGCCTATTCATTATACAATAAAATTAAAAATTATGGTTTAAGAAAAGGAGTGTTTTTGTGAGCGACCACCCACAGAAAAAGGATTGTGACCTGATGCGCAGTGTGTTTATTTATGTTATGATGATCATTACACTTGTCATGATGATCGGCGGTGGGGTGGCTGTTACCTTTGCGCTTGTTGATTTGATCGCACCTGAACCGTATTATATGAGTTATCAAGACTTTAAAGAAAGATACTATGTTATCAAAGCGGATGGACAAAAAGAAAACACATTAACGAAGGACGAAAATGAAATTCGCGCAGAATATGAACAAGAGAAAGCGGATTATTTAAGAAAACGTTCGCTTGATGCTCAGCGCAGTGCGCTCCGTAATCTTTCTTGGATCATTATTCCGCTTCCGGTATTTTTGTGGATGTTACGGATGCGGCGGAGTTCGTGAATGCGACCAATCCTTAGAAATACGATCCTTAGAAATACGATCCTTAGAAATATGATAGACAAGAAGGTTTGCCTATGATATATTAAGGTCAATCGTTCTTCATTCAAGGTGAGCGCAGAAGACAATTTCATCTTTAAGTGGTGTTCGAACCTTCGGGGCAGGGTGCAATTCCCGACCGGCGGTGATCGTTAGGATCGTATCTAACGTCAGTCCGTGACCCGCGCAAGCGGTGGATTCGGTGCAATTCCGAAACCGACAGTATAGTCTGGATGGGAGAAGGGCGCTCGACACCATAATCTCTGTTGCTTCAAGGATAGCACAGTTCGTTATGGAATATATTCGGCATATATTCGGCTCAATATTTTCAACCTTTGCTTCTGATGCGCTTCAATGACCTTATGATCGTTAAGGTAGAAGTGGTCTTTCCGCATGCACGTGTCACCATGTTGAAAGCGCCATCTTTAAGCTGAGCGATGGTTGGATATTGCCGTGGTTCCTCGGATGCGCCTATCCATGGTGCTTTGTACAGAGGTTTATGGGTCATCGGCAACGATCTTATCATAAAAAAGCCCCGTCGTTTGACGGGGCTTTTTTGTATGTGTGATGTCATATGGGGGGAGAAACGCGCATGGTGCAGACAAACATGAACGATGATGCGGATCACATATTGCATGACGATCGCTACTGGATGCAGTATGCGATTCAATTGAGTCAAGGGTTATCTGCACAGACATCGCCCAATCCGAGTGTGGGCGCAGTCTTAATTAAGGATGGAGAAGTCGTCGGCTTAGGTGCTCATTTGAAAGCAGGAGAGCCACATGCTGAAGTTCATGCCCTCCGTATGGCGGGGGATAAAGCACGCGATGCCGTCATGTATGTTACTTTGGAACCATGTGTGCATCATGGAAAAACCCCGCCTTGTACAGAGGCGATTATTGAAGCGGGTGTAAAAAAAGTGGTCATCGGAAGCCGTGACCCAAACCCAAAGGTGCAAGGAAAAGGTATTAAACGTTTACGTGAAGCAGGCATCGAGGTAATAGAAGGGGTGGAACAAGCGTCGGTCGCTTGGATGAACCGATTTTTCTTTACGCGGATGCAGTACGGGCGACCGTACGTGACGATAAAGATGGCGATGACCCTTGATGGTAAAATTGCAACCAAAACAGGTGATAGTCGGTGGATCAGCAGTGAACCGTCGCGACAATATGTGCATGCATTACGTCGAACGTATGATGCGATTATGATCGGAAGCGGTACAGCGCTCAGTGATGATCCGCTTTTGACG
>JAVERJ010000248.1:0-3419 GCA_034007185.1 Candidatus Carbonibacillus sp.
CTCGGGCCAAAAGTCAACACCAGTAACTTCGCGAATCAGATCAACCATATGCACGCGCCGCCATGGTGGGGTCAAATCGACGATCTGTCCTTGATACGTTATGGTCAGCGTTCCTTTGATCTTTTCCGCCAAGTGCACGAAAAGCTGCTCCGTTAAATCCATCATGTCGTGGTAATCGGTATAAGCCGCATATAGCTCTAACATCGTAAACTCTGGATTGTGTTTTGTGGAAACACCTTCGTTTCTGTACACTCGACCGATCTCATATACTTTTTCTATACCACCAACGATGAGCCGTTTTAAATACAGCTCAATAGCAATGCGCAAATACATGTCCATATCCAGTGCATTATGGTGTGTAATAAATGGGCGCGCAGCGGCTCCTCCTGGAATGCTTTGTAACGTCGGTGTCTCTACTTCGATATATCCCTGCGCATCAAGATAATGCCGCATGGTACGAATCATTTCACTTCGAGTTAAAAATGTCTGCATCACTTCTGGATTCATGATGAGATCGAGATATCGTTTGCGATAACGAAGCTCAATATCTTTTAACCCATGAAATTTTTCTGGGAGCGGCTTTAGAGATTTTGTAAGCAACACAAATTCAGAGGCGAGGACTGTCGTCTCTCCCGTCTTGGTTTTAAAAACGGTGCCCACGACGCCAATAATATCGCCCAAATCCGCAAGTTTGTACACTTCGTAGGCGTTTTCACCGACATGATCTTGACGCACATATACCTGAATACGTCCAGACATGTCCTGAAGATGCATAAAACCTGCCTTACCCTGACGCCGTTTGGACATCAGACGGCCTGCGATTCGCACTTCATGCGCTTTCGTCTCCAATTCGCTGGCCTCAATGTGATCGTACTGAGCATGAATCTCTGAAGCGCGATGTGTGCGTTCAAATTTACCGGCATACGGTTGCACACCGAGTTCACGTAACGTTTGAAGCTTATCACGTCTCACGCGCTCTTGCTCCGTTAATTGGGGCGCAGCAACATGAATCGTTTCCTCATTATCTTTAAGATCGATGCTGCCATCTGCATGACGCCCGCGATCGTCTTTCAAACGTTTCACCTCCGATCAATGTCTGCGTGAGCTTTAGTCTTGTTTTTGAATATCGACGATTTTGTAACGAATGACACCCGCTGGTACTTGTACTTCCACGACATCCCCACGTTTTTTCCCTAGCAAAGCTTCACCGACAGGTGACTCATTGGATATCTTATTTTCTAGTGGATCCGATTCAGCTGAGCCGACAATCGTATAATGCACTTCTTCATCCAAGTCCATATCGTAGACGACAACCGTCGATCCCACAGAGACACTATCGGTGCCGACCTCATCATCACTGATCACTTTAACATTGCGTAACATTTTTTCAAGCGTAATGATACGCCCCTCAATAAAGGCTTGTTCATTTTTTGCATCTTCATATTCCGAGTTTTCGCTGAGATCACCGTAGCCGATGGCAATCTTGATGCGTTCGGCGACTTCTTTGCGTTTAACGGTTTTTAAATACTCTAATTCTTCCTCCAGTTTTTTTAGTCCCGAAGCTGTTAAAATCACTTCTTTTTCCGACATAACCATTCCCCCATGAAAGCGTTTGATCTTACGTTGATCGTATCTATGCATCTCAAACGCACAATATGTTTATTTAAGAAAAAAAGCGCCTATTGAAGCCTTAAACGCTTCCAGGCAACGTCTTCCAACCTAACATGTGACGAACAATCAAGCATATTTTGGCACGATGAATTAACCGTATTATAGTGAAGGGCATCACGTTTGTCAATGGAAGGAGCGTAAATGAGCGCCTATAACAATCAACACCCGTTTCAGGTCTCAACCAAAGCGCTTTCTTCATATTGAAGGAGCGTACGGCGCATCTCTTCTCGCGTCTCAGCTTTTTGCGCTGCTTCTTTAAAAGGCGACGCGCCGCGCAAGCCTTTTAAATACCAAGCGGCATGTTTGCGCATTTCTTGTACACCGACACGCTCGCCTTTCAGTTTGATGAGCTCATCCAAGTGTTCCAAAGCAAGCGCGATTTTTTCTCGTGCTGATGGTTCAGGAAGCAGTCTTCCATGTTCAAAATAATAGGCAATACGATACAACACCCAGGGATTGCCCAGTGCTGCACGTCCAACCATCACGGCGTCGACACCGGTTTCATCCATCATGCGCTGAGCGTCTTCGGGTGAACGAATATCCCCATTCCCGATGATCGGAATACGTGAGCGAGCCTTAATCTCGGCAATCGCCTGCCAGTCAGCCTGCCCTTCATACATCTGCGCTCGGGTTCGACCGTGTACCGCTATGGCATCACCGCCTGCTTCCTCGATCGCTCGCGCCAGCTCGAGATAATACAAATGCTCATCATCCCAACCGAGACGGATTTTTGCCGTCAGCGGTTTTTGAATCGCTTGACGCACATGCCGATAAAGATCGTATACGCGCTCGGGTGAAAGCAGCCATTTGGCGCCTGCTTCAATTTTATTAATTTTAGGTGCCGGACACCCGAGATTGATATCGATGATGTCTGCCAACGTATGTGTTTCAATGTACTGTGCTGCTTCGGCGAGACGTTCCTTATCTCCGCCAAACAATTGGAGTGCCAGAGGCCTCTCCTCTGGATGAACCGTCGTCATCATCAGCGTCCGACTGTTTTGCATCAATATGCCTTGATCGCTTACCATCTCCGTATAAATCAAACCCGCACCGAAACGTTTGGCGATGACGCGAAAGGCAATGTTCGTGACACCTGCCATGGGTGCTAGAACGACACGATTTTGAATCTGTACCTGACCAATAGACCAAGGTCCGCGGTTATGTGTTCGTCTCGTCACGACAAGTCCCTCCTTGAAACATACCATCGTTATCATCTGTTTCAATGCTTATGGTTTATCCTTATCACTTATATCGAATCGTGAGCCATTCGCACTTGATGCCTCATCAGCTTTGACAGACGTACCGATGCTCCCTTTGATCATCTGTTGTACGCTCTCATGTGCCCGTTCGATTCCTTGGCCTTGAAGACGATTTAAATACGCTTTCAACGGTTGACCTGTCCGCGGATCATACGCTTCCGGAAAGATTTCAATGAGCGGCACGAGCACAAAAGACCGTTCGACCATGCGCGGATGGGGTACGATAAGATGCTCATCCGATACAACCCTATCCCCATATAACAAAATATCGAGATCGATCGTGCGCGGGCCATAACGCACCGTGCGCACACGGCCTAGGATGCGCTCGATCGCCAAAAGATGCTTTAAAAGATCATGGGGCGTAAGCCCCGTCTCTACTTCGACGACCATATTATAAAAGCTCGGCTGTTCTGTCAACCCTTGTGGCTCTGTAACATAAACAGATGATAACGTAACGATCCGCGTGTCTTTAAGTCCCGCTATGTTTTG
>JAVERJ010000249.1:0-3418 GCA_034007185.1 Candidatus Carbonibacillus sp.
ACCCCAAGGGTGCGCGCTACCGAACTGCGCCACGTCCCGACAGAGACCCTTTCGTTCCTTTTTCGTTCCTTATCGTAGCGACGATTACTACTGTACACGATTTTTATTAAAAAAGCAAGTCACATTCAATGTATTTTTTTCATCTTTTTACCGCGATCCACCGAAAAGATGATTGATACTTTTCCGCGTTAAGGAGGATAACACATCTCCTGCTTGGCGTCCAATATCATCCAGAAGCCCATACGATTTCATGGCTGGATCAGGATGGATCGTCGCTTCATGTGTCGTATCATCCGATGGGTGTTCATGAGCTAATTGTTTTTCACGACCCACTGTCTGATTACCTTCCTTCTTTCTAAATTGCTCATCTTGATGACCATAGATCGCTTCGCCATCTTGAATGCGAACGATGACGGTCTCACGTTGCTCGACCTTGTCTGCTCGGTGATGAGGCGTGTTAGAATCTTCGGTGGCTAAGGTGAGATCGACCATCAGTAAAAAAACAGCCATCATAAAGAACCCTAATGCTCTCATGAGCCATTGTTTTAATGCTTTCATGACTCATGGCCCCTTACTGGCTGAAATACTGGAACAACTTCTAAATAGATTTCAGCAAAGATTTCAGCGAGTAGCGCTGCAGAACGTTCCGCTTCTTCAGGTGTATTTTCGTGGCCACCAACTTCGACCGTTAGGGCGTCGCTGGATAGCGATTGATTGTATTCGCCATTTCGCCACGCCGTTTTTGTCAGACGTAAAACAGGACGGGTTATTCCCGGATAACGTGCCTCTAAACGTTGCGTGAGCATTTCAGCCAGCTTCATATTTTCCTGCCAGTTTGGATTACTCTCACCAATGACAAACATAATTTTGGCATACGATTGACCATTGATCGTAGCGGTCGTTACCGTACGCGGATTGGCATCACGGTGAATATCAAATAAATATTGTATATGTGGTGTTTTTTTCATCATCGTCTCAACGACTTCACGAGAGACAACATACGAGGCGCTGTAAGGCAGGTTCTTTTTTTGAAGAAGCGCAAAAATATCTGCATCCTCATGGATGACAGGTACCCCGGCAGACTCCAAAACATCTGCCATGGCTTTCCCGACCAACGTGATATTGATCGTATCATCCATGGCGTCATCGCGCCCTTTGGGCTTGGTGACACTCAACCACGATTCACGGTTATGTGTATGGTAAATCAACACTTTCGGTATCTTTAAAGCTTTTAAAGGTTTAACTGCCGGCGGCGGGGGCTGATCTGGTAAATTAAACATATAAGGTAAAGGCACAGGCGCTGTGTTCAACATCGACGATGATCCATCAAACGGCATCGTAGAGGGATTGAGATCGAGATGGTTTTCTTGCTGCAAAACATCTGTCGCATCAAAAGCGGGTGTATGCGTTTTTTCTTCAGGATGGATCATAGCGGGTATAAAATCGCGCATGAGTACTGACGGATCAAAGGCTGAAGCGATAAACCCATGCACCCATTCACCCAATGTTGGCCAGTATGTTTGAGCTTGTCCTGTCAAAAAAGAGCCGTCATCCTGAAGAGGAAGATGATCACCATCGGCAGCGACATGGACACGCCCGATGGATGCATGCGTCAACCACAACCAACCATAGATAAAACTCGCACTAAACGTAAATATAAATATCATAAGCCAAAGCGTTTTCCTATGAAACATAAGAGAGGATTGCCGTCGTTTCAATGCTGACCCCCCTGCATACAGACGCTTTTACGTTCACTGTATGCAGTGTTCAGGGGAATTAGAACACATGAGCTACCGTTACAGCGCATTCACTTTATATCGATCCTTATGAAAGGAAATAACCATAGGCACACGTATCCTTACAATGCGCAACTTCCCACTTAACGAATCGTGCACTTACCGATCCCTGCATGTCGCAAACCACATACATATCGCACATACATATCGCACATACATATCGCACATACATATCGCATCTTACACAGAGTCGTACACGTCGCTAACCATCCGCATAGATAACCACACGCATACCAAATCATATGCATACATCCACGCATACCAAATCATATGCATCCATCATCGTACGCATACATAACCATACGCATACTTAACCGTATGCCAACAAGGTCTTCCTAATGCGTTACCATCGCCGCATTGTCTTTATGCACTTTTTCATGAAACACACGATTTAAAGCAACTGCAAGAAGTTGTCCCACGTCTTCAATAAAGGCGTCCACATCTTTCGGTGTCACAATTAAATTGTACCCAAGGGGCTGCAAAACCTCACGAATTAAAGCATATTTTTCCTCATCGGTCAGCACGCCAAACTGTCCAAATAACCGCTCTTTAAGCTCTGGAGAAAGCTCATCTTCATCACGAAAGATCGGTGGACGATCATACAGTGGCATAAAATCCGGAACAAGCGCTTGGCGTTTATTCGTCTTTGTCGCAGTACCTTGCCGTAACTGATAACCGAAATGTTTCAACAAAAGTTCGATCGTATCCGTCGCTACGGTTGTGGCATCAACCACGGTTGGTACACCGATGGCGATCACTGGCACACCGAGTGTTTCGCGATTCAGTGGACGACGTTTGTTGCCAATGCCGGAACCTGGTTGAATCCCTGTATCCGATACTTGAATGGTCGTATATAATCGTTCCAAAGATCTTGCCGCCAAAGCATCAATGACAACCACAAGATCGGGTTGCGATGATGTCACAACGGCTTCGACGATCTCACCCGTTTCAATACCGGTCGTCCCTAAGACACCCGGAGCTAGAGCAGAAACACTCCGATAACCAGATGCTACAGACTCCGGTGCATATAAAAAAAGATGACGGGTGACGAGCAAATGATCCACCGCAACTGGACCCAAAGCATCTGCAGTAACATTTTTATTACCCAGTCCAATCACTAAAATGTTTTCAACACGATTGAGATGCAGTTGTTTTAAAAACTTAGTCAAAGCTTTAAAAAAAATATCGGTTGCCTTTTCTCGAAAAACACTATCACCGCTTCTTAATCCAGGCATCTCTAGCGTCATATAAGCACCGCGAACTTTCCCGAGTTTTTTTTCCGCCTCTTCAGTCAAAATATCTAAATAGATAACGCGAATGGCACCATCTTCCAAGATCTCAGTCCTTTTTTCAATACCATCGATCGATGGTGATCCATCTTCCTTAACTTTGGCTGCTTGTTGATCGACTTGTTCCATACTTTCCACTGCTTCCACAGCCAGATCCGTTCGCAGCGCATACGCCCTTAGATCGAGGTTTTGGGTCATAGCCATTTCCTCCTGGCACGAGAGTGACACATATGATATCATTACTTTGTCTCAAAATGCTTCATTTATACAGATGCACCCAGAAAAAATGTTTGCCAAATCACCCGTTTGCATGTTACAATAGCCAATGTGTCG
>JAVERJ010000250.1:0-3414 GCA_034007185.1 Candidatus Carbonibacillus sp.
TGTACGTCATCAAAAAATAACTGAAGTTGACTTCATATCATTGATATGAAACAATAAAATCATGAAGCGACGATCCTGTTTAGCCGGTATCAGACAAACCGGTAGGGTCCTTATAGGATAACGCTTCCGGTGGCGAATGGAACGCGCCTTCTATTCCGGAAGGCTCCGACCCACGGACGCAGGAGCGCGTCATAAGAACCAAGTCTAACAAATCAAGTGTCCAGAGAGGATAATGTTTATGCAATCATTGTCTGAATGGATTCTCGGTATCTTGCATTGGATAGACGGCAAGATTAGTGTTCTTAAGTCTTTCTATGCTTTGATGACAGATACTTGGTACGGCCGGGGAATCACGGCCTTTTTCATTCTTGTGCTGTTTTTTCTAGGGCGCTTTCTTTTTAACCTTTTCATTGGTCGTCCGCTCGTTGGCTGGAAAGAAAAAAATGGTGATCTCGTGCTTGCTTCTATTATTCAGGCATTTCGATTACCTTTTAAATGGTTTTGGACGATACTTGCTTTGTATACAGCGTTTTTGGTTTTGGGGCCACCCGCGCCAGTGACGACTTTTTTGAGTCGTTTTTATCGATCGGTCATTATTCTTCTTTTGACCTGGGGTTTTTATAACATGACCGGCCGTTCGGCAGAATGGCTGCGCAGTCTCGGTGAGCGTCAAGGATTGGCTTTTAGAGAGACACTCACACCGCTTATCTCTCGTCTGCTTCGTTTTATTCTGATTGTCATTGCTGGAACGGTCTTGTTACAGGAGTTCGGTTATCGCATCGAGTCAGTGATCACAGGGCTCGGTCTAGGTGGGCTAGCGATCTCCCTGGCGGCGCAAGATACGCTAAAAAACATGTTTGGCGGCGCAGTGATATTATTAGAGAAAACGTTTACGATCGGGGATTGGATCGAGACGCCCGATGTCAGCGGTACGGTAGAGATGATTACCATACGTAGCACACGCATTCGCACGTTTGATCAAGGATTGGTCATTGTTCCTAATGCGAATTTAACGAGCGGAGCCATAAAAAACTGGAGTCGTATGGGCAAAAGACGGTTGATGTTTAATCTGCCGCTCTCTCTCGGTGCGAGCTCGACACAGGTCAAATCTTTTGTTGACACACTAAAGGCGCATCTTCAGTCACATCCCGGCGTCCATCCCGATGCCATCTATGTGGCGATGAACCAATTTGGTGATGGCAATTTACAAGTGTTGGTCTATTTTTACACGAAGACGATTCAATATGATGAATGGCTCCTTTTAGCTCAAGAAATCAATCTCTATATTCTCGATCTTCTCAAGGAAAAAAATCTATCTCTGGCCATGCCGACACGGCAAATTTTCTTTAGTGAAGGATCTTTACCGAAGGGGAACGGTTAAGGTGGTTTTCAGCGCGCTATATAAAAACGCTGCAAAAAAAGTTGACAAGGTAGGTCGATCAAGATAGTATGTTTATGGATGTCAACGTTGATGAACGCGTCAAAACCGTTGATCAGGCTGTTTGCTTATATGACACACGAAAACGATCCAAATTCGATTGACATGCGTGAGGATTGGGGGTAGGAAAGCGATGCTTATGATTTACAAAAGTGATGCGGATGGTAGACTGGTCGAAACAACGGAAATTGTTCGCAATAGTTGGGTGCATCTGATCGCTCCGAGCGAAGATGAGATCGCCATGGTTACAGAACATATCGGTGTGCCCAATGATTTTTTACATGACCCCCTCGATATCGATGAACGACCACGCGTGGAAAAAGATGAAGATGATCTTTTAATCATTATGAACGCTCCGTACCGTACCGAACCTACAGATGATGTTCCCTATCGAACGGTGCCTATCGGCATCATTCATACCAAAGATGTATTGGTAACCATCTGTCGAAAAGAACACCCAGTGTTTCAAGAGTTTACGTCCGGTCGGGTCAAAAATTTTTATTCACATATGAAGACACGCTTTACATTGCAAATGATTCATCTTATTGCACGTTATTACTTAAGGTATTTAAATGATATCAATGCTCGTATTTTAGATGCAGAAAAAGAGCTGCAGCAGTCTATGCGAAACCGTGAAGTGTATGCACTTCTTAATTTAAATAAAAGTCTTGTCTTTTTTACAACGTCCCTTAAAGTGAACCGCGGCGTCATCCAAAAGTTAACCCGCACGTCTATCTTAAAGATGTATGAAGAAGATGAAGATATTTTGCAAGACGCTTTGATCGAAATGCAACAAGCGCTAGATGCATCGGAGATTCACAGTGAAAACTTAAGTAATTTGATGGATGCCTATGCAGCGATCATTCAAAATAACGTCAATACGGTTCTCAAAGTGCTCACGGCATTGACCATCATTTTAGCCATCCCGACGATGATTGCCAGTATTTATGGGATGAACGTACCTTTACCGATGCAGGATGACCCATATGCTTTTCCGATTTTAATGGGGATTTCCTTGGCAATTGGTCTAACAACGGGCTATGCGTTTTATAAAATGCGGCTTTTTTAGAAAAGAGCCTGTTTTAAATGATTTATGAGGTTGGAAAGGCGGGTGAGACCATGCTTAAAATTTTCTACCATGACACAGCAGGTGTGCTCCGTGAAAGTGATGCATTCATACCTGATAGTGTCATTTTGATGCTTGCACCGACCACCGCAGAGCGCAATCGCGTGACGCATGCATTGGGTGTCCATCCTGCGTATTTGGAAGAACCGCTCGACCTAGAAGAACGGCCACGCATTGAACGCGACGATGATATGGTAAGCATCATATTGCATTTCCCTGTACAAATGCTTCAGTCTAAGGAACAAGAATCGACCATCGTCACCATACCTTATCTACCGCGGCCAGTTGCTTTGATCCACCTGCCCAAACATTTGGTGATTGTCTCTCCGACGGAGACCGATCTCTTTTTACATGTTCTAGAAGGCCGCTATGGCGCAGTAAAGACGTTTATGCGCACGCGCCTTACATTTCTCGTATTTGAGGCCATTGCTCAGCGGTTTAATGCGATATTAGAGGATATTCAATATCATATTCAACGTGTGCAGCGATCCCTGCGCGCTGCACATCGCAATCGCGAATTGTATGAGCTTCTCTATCTTGGAAAAAGTCTAACTTATTTTGCGGCCTCTTTACGCGCCATGCGTACCATTTATCAACATTTGTTAACGGGGCGTGAATTGCCGATTTTCGAAAACGATCGAGAACTTTTACAAAATGCACTCATCGATCTTGAGCAAGCCGAGGAGGTTACGGCGTTAAGAGGGGAAAGTTTAGGGCAACTGATGGATGCCTATGCGGCGATCGTTCATAATAATGTCAATGCCGTGCTTAAAATTTTAACAACCTTGACGGTCGTTTTGGCCATCCCTACCATGATCGCAAGTCTGTATGCGACGAACGTCAGTGACTT
>JAVERJ010000251.1:0-3413 GCA_034007185.1 Candidatus Carbonibacillus sp.
CACCAGACGTGAGACGGAGGCATTTGTTCCAGCAGCTTATTCGGTCGATGTCAAAGCCTTGGCATCCATGGACCCTTTTCAAACATCACGCCCTACCCACCCACCTGCCGCCCCATTCCCCTTGCCTGGTGAGATAGAACGCTAATAAACCATCGCAACACGCCCTACAAAAATAACCCCTTGGTGACAAGGGGCTATTTTTGTTTGAAGATTTGTTGATAAAAAAGGTGCCTCATACTGGTCAAGAAAGCGCTTCTTTGTCATAATAGATACAACTAAGAAAAAAGGCGGTGCTCCTCATGCCTCTTCACCGCGAACATACTGCATATCCTCCCAAAACATATCAACGTGAAACCATCGTATTCCAGTCGACCGAACTGATTGTTGAAGGTCCGGTGCCCCCCGATCAGTTAGAACGTCTTAAGTTTCATGAAGGGCTGGTCGCCTTTCGCCCGCCCGCAGAACAGAAAAAAGCCTTGGTGGGCATTGCCGAACTTCCAGAAGGAAGAATAATTATCGCCCGTGCGAACGATACGGTCGTTGGTTATGTCACCTTTCATCATCCGGATCCCTTAGAACGTTGGGCTGACATCCCCCATCCTCGCATCATTGAATTGGGTGCCATCGAAGTGGCACCGCCTTATCGAGGGGCAGGCCTAGGCAAAAAAATGCTTGCAATCGCCTTTCGTGACCCGGCTATGGAAGAATTTCTTGTTTTTACAACTGAATACTACTGGCATTGGGATCTAGAAGGAACGAAGTTATCGGTATGGGAGTACCGCAAACTGATGGAGCGGATGATGGGTTCGGCTGGCCTTGTCTGGATGGCGACCGATGATCCTGAAATAAGTGCACATCCCGCCAACTGCCTTATGGTACGTATCGGACGTCATGTTGATCAAGAGACGATTGAAGTTTTTGATCGATTACGGTTTCGCCATCGTTATATGTATTAAATAGAAACGTTAGAAAGAAGGGGAAAACGATGCTCATTCAAGATATTATGCGCTATCCCGTGATCACAGCGACACCCGATACGACCATTCGCGAAGTGATGGCGCTCATGTTTAAACACCGTATTCGGCATGTACCGATCGTCGACGGTGGCGGCCAGCTCGTCGGCATTGTCACCGACCGCGATGTACGAGAAGCTGGCCCGAGCCGTATTCGGCATGATGAGGAAGATTTTCGCGTCTTTGATGAGCCTGTTCAAACGATTATGAAACGCGATGTCATCACCTCTCATCCTCATGAGTTTGTTGAAGAAGCAGCATTTATTATGAAACAGTACCGTATCGGGAGTCTCCCTGTTCTTTCCCGTCAAGAAATCGTCGGCATCGTCACCGACTCTGATCTTTTAGGTGCGCTGGTCGAATTGATGGGTGTCGATCAACCGAGTTCAAGGCTTGAGATCGAAGTGGTCGATCGCACCGGCATCCTTGCCGACATGACGGCCATCATCAAAGCGCTTGGCATTAGCATTACAAGCTTTTTTGTCTATAAAGGGGCACGACCAGGTTATCGTCGCGTCGCCCTCCGGGTTCGAACGATGGATCCTCGCAAACTGATCGAACACCTGATCGCCGCAGGCTTTGAAGTGATCTGGCCACGCCTAGAAGATTTGTAAAGACGAGCAATCGATGAAATTGTTGAGAAGGAGCGACGAGATGATGCAGGGGAAAGGGCCGGAAGCTCTTTTAATCTATAGCGATGCGCTTCTATCCTATCACTTTCACGACGACCACCCCTTTAACCAGTTGCGTCTAAAATTGACCCTGACGCTCCTTCAAGCGTTGGAGCTCATTGAAGATCAAAATATCCTCCCCCCACAGATGGCGACTGATGCCGATCTTTTGCGCGTACACGATCCACAGTATATCGAAAGCATCAAACGTATCAGTCAAACGGGTGTGGCAACTGCAAACGATCTCCAATACGGTATCGGTACAGAAGATGTTCCGCCTTTTCCCGGTATGCATGAAGCGGCCAGTCTCATCGCTGGTGGTGCCCGGCTGGGTGCAGAATGGGTGATGCGCCAACCGGATCGGCATGTCGTCTTTCTTGGTGGAGGACTCCATCACGCCTTTCGCGGGAAGGCATCTGGCTTTTGTATTTATAACGATGCCGCTGTGGCGATCCAGTATCTGCTCGATACGTATGATCTCAAAGTTCTCTATATTGATACCGATGCCCATCACGGCGATGGTGTACAGTGGCTTTTTTACGATGACCCTCGCGTCATGACGGTCTCTTTCCATGAGACCGGGAAATATTTATTTCCAGGTACAGGCCATATTTATGAACGCGGCGAAGGCAAAGGTTATGGTACCAAAATCAACGTTCCATTGGAACCTTTTACCGAAGATGACTCTTTTCAACATCTTTTAGAACAAGTGCTCGTACCGGTCTATGAACGCTTCCGTCCGGATATTGTCATCAGTCAAAACGGTGCCGATGCCCACCGCTTCGATCCTCTGACGCATCTTTCCTTATCCATGCGCAGTTATCGTTTTATCCCAAAGCTCGTACATGAACTCACCCATGCCTACGCAAGCGGACGTTGGCTCGCACTGGGCGGTGGCGGATACGATATATGGCGCGTCGTTCCCCGCGCTTGGACCTATCTTTTTGCCGAAGCCAATCACACACCGCTCATCGACAAAGATATACCTTCACGTTGGCGAGACCTATGGCAAGACAAAAGCCCCGTCGAACTTCCGACGCGGCTTTTAGATCCACCCTTTTTACCCATTCCTCGGCGCAAAGAAATCAATGAAAAAAATGAAGTGACCCTCAATCGCGTCCTTTCCTTTTTCCAATATACTTAACTGAGCGGCGATGACCGTTCATCAAGATTGGACGTTGAACAACTGAGGATGAGCTTTTCGGCAAAGATGGCCACGTCTTCGGCGGCTTCGCGTAAAAAACGCGGGAAATCTTGAGGTGCGTCTCCGTTCGCACGGTCAGAGATGGTGCGAATAATGACAAAAGGCAGGGCATGTTTCTGGGCGACTTGGGCAACGGCTGCACCCTCCATCTCAACGCAATCCCCTTGAAATCGTTCTCTCAATCGCTGAACATCCTGAGATCCAGCAATAAAACGATCCCCCGATAAGACACGTCCCGTTTTAAAACGTCTTCCAAACATCTGGGTGCCAATCATTTGGGCACACGCCAGCAATTGTTCGTCAGCCATATAAATGCTCCGCGCCTCATACGGTACTTCTCCGGGTGAAAAACCAAGCGGCGAAGCATCGATGTCATGGTGCATTGCGGACGTCCCCAAGAGCACATCTCCAATCTCAAGATCCGGCGAAAGTGCACCGGCGACACCGATGACCCAAAGCACATCTGGGGCAACGTAATCAATCAACGCTTGGGTGCTCATCGCTGCATTGACCTTCCCGACACCG
>JAVERJ010000252.1:0-3359 GCA_034007185.1 Candidatus Carbonibacillus sp.
AGATGTGTTCTTTTTTCTTTGGGCATGGGAGACAATGTCGCTTTTATCTTTTTTGCTACTGATACAAAAAGGAAAAGATCCAGCCGTTGTCAAAGCTGGAACACTTTATGTCATTATGACGCATACAGCAACCGGTTTGTTATTCGTGATGTTTCTTCTTCTTGCTCAGACGAGCGGAGGATATACTTTTTACGAAATATCTCAAAACCGAGCAGCCCTTTCTCCGCTGTTATCGTCTTTGATTTTTATATTATCTTTGATCGGCTTTGGGACAAAGGCTGGGCTTGTTCCCTTTCATAGCTGGCTTCCCGAAGCCCATCCGCAGGCACCGAGTCATGTCTCCGCGTTAATGTCAGGTGTGATGATCATGCTTGGTTATTATGGCCTTTTGCGCATTCTTTTTGATTTTCTTCCCCCGGCACCGCTTTGGTGGGGCATCGTGCTTATGGTGATAGGGGGAATATCGACGTTTTTGGGAATCCTGTACGGTCTTGTGACGTCAAACATCAAGCGTTTTTTAGCCTATAGCAGCATAGAAAACAGTGGGCTATTGGCTTTAGCCTTAGGGGCGTCCTTGGTGGCGAACGTCCAAGGGAAGACGCTTCTTGCAGGGACGCTTTTGGCTGCGTTTTTTTTCCATCTCATGGTCCATGCTTTATTTAAAAGCGGTTTGTTTATGGGGGCGGGTATCCTTCAACACGCGACTGGAACGCTTGATGTGGACAGGCTTGGTGGGCTCATACGGCGGATGCCCGATGTTGCGGCGGTGATGGGTCTTTTTATGGCGACGATGGCTGTCCTCCCGCCGCTTGCTGCTTTTACCGGGGAATGGATGATGTACCGCGGTTATCTTGATCTTTTGCGTGAGAGTGAGCATGTTGTAGGGAAGATTGCCATGATCATACCGATGGTGGTTTTGGCGATAAGTGGGATGTTAACGATGGGCTTAGCGCTCAAACATTTTGCGCGCATTTTTTTGGCTGCGCCCCGTTCTGAGCAGGCCGTACTGGCGCAATCCGGGTCGCTATGGATGCGTTTTTCTGTGTTCATCATCGCTTTTTTGATATTGGTCATAAGCGCTGTGCCTGTTTTTTTGTATAACATAGGTTTATCGCTCGTTAGAAGTTTGGGATTAACCGCGCAAGCGCCATTTTTTGCAGCTTTATTCCCGCTGTGGACGATAACCATGATACCGTTGGCTTTGTTCGTTTTTTTGAGCGTACGGGTGCTTTTGGGCCGTCCTAAAGTTGTACAAACATCGATTTGGGTAACAGGCGTTCAGCCGCGCCCGCAGTATCAAATGACTTCGTATGCTTTTAGCCAATCTTTGGCGCTCCTCTTTAAAAGCATCCTCGGTTTTAAAATCATTTATAAGCGTCTCAGCTCTGATTTGGTAGAGGATGATGTTAAGAAGTATGTACCGGTTCGCCTTTCTCACCAAAGTAAGTTTAAGGACTGGGCCTATGAAGGGGTCTATTTACCCGTAGCGCGCCGGATCGTTCGCGTAAGTGAACGGATTCGCCGGATTCAAAGTGGAAACGTACAGATGTATTTAGCTGTGCTTTTTGCTATGTTGATCGGACTCTTATGGTGGATGAAACGATGAAGATGTTCTGGTTGTGGGAAAGGGGGTTGACTCGATGCCAGTTGAGGCGATGATCGCTACCGGTATTCCAGTGCTGCTTGTCATAATCGCCTTGGCACTTGTATGGCGAGGTACAAAGGACAAGGAATGAAGATGCATTCTGCGTTAGTACGGTTGAAGCGTGTTTTGAGGCGTTGACATCGGAGGGAAAAGGGTGATGGATGGTATGCATATGTTGATACTCGGTCTCTTTCAAGCCTTGGTCGTACTTTTTTTCTCTCCGCTTCTCCACGGAGTGATTCAAAAGACAAAGGCTTTGCGGACCGGGCGCCGTGGCGCGCCGATTGTTCAACCGATCTATGATTTAAGCAAATGGTTTCAAAAAGATATCACTTTAGCCAACACACATTCTGTGCTTACGGTGTTGATTCCGTATGTTGTTTTTACTTTGACCTTTGCACTGAATATGAGCATCCCGATGGTGAGTCGTGATGCACCGATCGCTTGGATGAGTGATGTGTTCGTGTTTATGTACGTTCTTGCGACGACCGTCGTTTTGCTGGCTTTAGCGGCGCTCGATCAAGGTGCAAGTTTTGGGGCGCTCGGTTCAAGTCGAGAGATGATGTTAAGTTTTTTTATCGAGGGCGCTTTCATCGCAACGCTACTGGTTATCGTTTATGCCACGCCTACAGAGCGTCTGTCGCAGGCGATGGTGGTATTTGGTGAGCGCACGCCATTAAACCTTAGCTATTTTTTGCTTTTACTTGCTTTTTTCTTACTTGTATTAGCAGAGATGGGACGTATTCCGATCGATAATCCTGATACGCATCTAGAACTGACGATGGTGCATGAAGCGATGCTCTTAGAATATAGTGGACGACATCTGTCGCTTTTGACGTGGGCGCAGATGATGAAAAGTTGGTTGTTTGCGAGCATGTTTGTAAATCTTTTTTTCCCAACGTGGCATCTGACGTCAACGATTGTCGCTTTTTTGTTCGGTTCCTCACCGTATGAGACAGCGTCCTTTGGTGTCACTGTTTTAATGTTGTTTGTGGGGACGATCGTTTTATTCATCAAATTGTTCTTACTGGCTGTTTTCATCGGGTGGGTGGAGACGACGTTTGCCAAAATGCGTCTTTTTAAAGTACCACGGCTTTTAAGTACGGCATTGTTGCTTGCCTTGCTCGCTTTTTTGGCGACGCTCACCGCGTAGATGCCAGCGTGTTCGACGAGACATGCGTGTAAAAGCATGCTGTTAGGGGTCACAGTGTCATCGATAGGTGGAACCAATTGTGTGAAAAGGACGAGATACGGGGGGAAGATGCATGCTGGAGACATTGGCCTGGCTGATATGGTTGAGTACAGTTGCACTGATAACTGTGCGCTATTTGCAACAAGCGGTGTGGATGACGGCAGGGATTAGTCTTCTTCTCGCGACAGTCAGTTTTTTGCTTTTTATGGAGACAAAAGAGACGGATTTACTGATCGCTGCCGTTCTCACCTTGATCGTCAAGGGCGTTTTAGTTCCAGGGTACTTGCTTAGGACGCTTAAAAAAGTTGGTCGGCCATTAGAGACGGTTCGTTACTTAGGACGCGTCGGCTCGTTCATCGGCGCACTTTTCATCTCCGTGATCGGTGGGCAAATCTTTTCTGCTTGGGCATCACGCCACAATCTTGGTCTGTTGTATGAAAGTTTACCGTCGTCTTCGAAGACGGTTCCTTTAGAAGGAACGATGGTGCAGCCTGCCTTAGGAGGTATGGATGTTCTGATGAC
>JAVERJ010000010.1:0-22225 GCA_034007185.1 Candidatus Carbonibacillus sp.
CATGCGTGATGGATAAAATTTTACCCGTTCTTGTGTCCAGATGCGCACATCGCGTCTCAAACGTCAGACATCGTCTGATGCAAGCGTTCCTTAATGAATGTTGCGATCAAGGGGATATATGCGTTCTTCAGATGGATATAAGCCTTCATCGCTCAATTTTTTGCGTAACTTTTCCACGACAAACAGCGATACCATCTGAAACATTTCATCATCGGAAAGCGCGGCAACAAATTGATCCAAATCACGCCGGGTATGATCAGAAAATAATTGTAACACGACTTCCAGCGGTCCATCCGGACTTTCCATGAGCTGCTCGCGGTACAGTCGGAACACGTCATCAATGAACTTCATACTTACCGCTCCTCCCCAAACCGATAAGAATACAAAGCCATAACGTTTGAGACTAAAAAACCATACGATAGGTCATCGCTCCATTTCTTATCGTAACGGTCACGTCTCATAGATGCGCTCTTTCGAACGCACAGCCTGAACGAGCGTTTCATCTTGAAGCGCGCGCTCCAAATAATGCCTTAAAAAATCCGGCAAACAGTACGTGATATTCGCTTCGTATAAACCAGACTTAAAGCTATCATATGGATCGCGAAACAGAAGCATGTCTGGCCAGGCCACGGAAAGAAGGCGTTCATCTTCAACTTCCCCGTCGGCATCGTAAAAACGCAGCCCGGATGCAGCATCTTTTTCCCAAGTCAACCCAGCCAGCACAGGATAGCCTAAGACCTTACCCCGAAATCCAAAACCATGAATCGGACGGAAAAAAAAGTGCGGATTCAAAGCGCGAGAAAGAATTTCTTTTAATTCTATAGCGGGCATGCGTAAAATGCAAGTGGTAATCGGATGGGGACAACTGGAAAGCACATCGCCGTAAGATATAAGACCTGCCTTTAAACCGTGTAACAATAAGCCGCTGTTGATAAAAGCGGCATCAGCGCCGGTCTGACGGCGCATGCTTTCAGCGAGCAGACGCGCATACGGTGACGATTGTTCATACGACACATGAAGTGGTGCGCTTAATTGGGTCACCGGACGCATCAGCTTCGGCATCTCTTTTTGTTGAATCTCATCGATGGCCTTGGAGATGCGAAGAGAAGGTGCTTCTTTGGTCACGTCGATGAGATGGGTGCGCATGGTAAGCTTTTTTTGAGGTGAGACTTCGAGCGTCGTCCAACCGAGCTCACGTCCTCCTTTTCCAGCTTGCGTGATGAGCGTTTGTTGGATGCGCACACCTTCTGGAAAACGGTGGTGCGTATGGGCGCCAAGGATCAGATCGATGCCCAACGCCGCTTCAGCCAACGTCTGGTCGAGATGAAATCCAAGATGCGAGAGCAAGATCAGCACATCGACTTGCGGTCGCAACCACTGGGCCATCGCCTGTGCTTGAGCATATGAATCATCAACCGTCCAGCCAAGCAGGGCATAATAATGAAAGGCAGCGGTTAAACCGAAAAAACCAAGCGTGACATCTTCGACGCGCATCACGGTATAAGGCTTGAGCCACGATGGAAGTTTGCCATCGGATGTGCGTAGATTACTTAATATAACGTTAAAAGTCGCATCACGATACATATGCTCGAGTGCCTTTTTCGAAAGGGTTAATCCCTCGTTGTTTCCAATGGTCACCAGATCATAACCGCTCTTTTCTAAGACATAACGGTTGAGCATACCTTCTGTGATATCGGTAAGCGGGTCAACGCGATCGACGTGATCACCGAGATCGATGACGATCGTGCGTTCTCCGAGTTCGCGCTTAAGCCTTTCTATGGCACCACCGATCAAAGGAAACATCTGTAATCGACTGTGTATATCATTCGTATGCAATAGATGTATACGCATGTGCGATCACTCTCTCCACAAGGGTATATATGCTAGCATATGACATTTAATCGTAAAAAACAAAGGGACATAGTGAAGATGATGCAAAAAACCGCTGATCGATCGAACGTGCGCATCAACCAAACAGTTGCATATGATGCCATCGATCGTTATCAGCGGTCGCTTCATTGCGGTCATCTTACGCTTGAAGATAAAATTGGCATGCGGATTAACCGATGCTTCCTTCCATTTCAAAGGCGATCAGACGATTGAGCTCAACGGCATATTCCATCGGCAATTCTTTGGTGAATGGCTCGATAAAGCCCATGATGATCATCTGTGTCGCTTCTTGTTCGGTCAGTCCACGGCTCATGAGATAGAAAAGCTGTTCTTCACTCACTTTGGAGACAGAAGCCTCATGTTCCAGCGTGACACCATCGGTTTTGATCTCATTGTAAGGAATCGTATCGGATACGGATTGGTCATCCATAATGATCGTATCGCATTTTACACTGGCCTTAGAGTCGCGAGCATTTTTACCGAATTGTACGAGCCCACGATAGTTGACCTTGCCCCCATCTTTGCTGATCGATTTTGAGACGACCGTCGCAGTACAGTTGGGCGCAAGCATATGCACTTTGGAACCAGCGTCAAGCTCTTGGCCACGGCCAGCCACGGCAATCGACAATATATCAGCGCGCCCCCCCTCACCTTTCATTACGACGGCCGGGTATTTCATCGTCACCTTACTACCGAGGTTACCGTCAATCCACTCCATCGTCGCGTGTGCTTCGGTGACAGCCCGTTTGGTCACGAGGTTATAGACACTGTTCGACCAGTTTTGGATCGTCGTATAACGGGCACGTGCCCCCCGTTTTACAATGACTTCTACGACAGCCGAATGCAAAGAACTGGAACTGTACACCGGAGCCGTACACCCTTCGACATAGTGGGCAAAGGCGCCTTCATCGACGATGATCAATGTCCGCTCAAACTGCCCCATGTTTTCTGTGTTGATACGGAAATACGCTTGCAGGGGGACATCAACTTTGACACCCTTCGGTACATAGATAAAGCTTCCACCTGACCAGACGGCACTGTTCAAGGCGGCAAACTTGTTATCGCTGGGTGGTACGACCGTTGCGAAATATTCTTTGAAGAGTTCTGGATATTCTTTCAAGGCTGTATCGGTGTCCAAGAAAATGATGCCTTTGGCTTCCAGTTCTTGTTTGATGTTGTGATACACGACTTCCGATTCGTACTGCGCAGAGACACCGGCCAAAAATTTCTGCTCCGCTTCAGGTATGCCTAAACGTTCAAACGTCTTTTTAATTTCCTCCGGTACTTCCTCCCAGGAACGACCCGGGCGTTCGGTCGGTTTGACGTAGTAATAAATATCTTCAAAATCCAATTCAGACAGATCAGCACCCCAAGTCGGTACAGGTTTGGCGTAAAAAATATCAAGCGATTTTAAGCGGAACTCGGTCATCCAATCCGGTTCACCTTTTTGACGTGAAATATCGAGCACAATTTCTCGCGCCAAACCTTTGGGTGTCCGATAAACAGAAACGTCGCGGTCGTGAAAACCATACTTGTACTCGCCGCTAACCGGTGCAACTTTGGCCATCGTGAACCCCTCCTTGAATCAGATTAGATTATACCTCATGAGCATCGATTGTATAGACATCACATTGACTGTTCACTGATTCCCTGTTCTAAAGCTTTCCAAGCCAAGGTGGCACACTTGATGCGCGCCGGAAACTGCGCTACGCCTTTTAACGCAATTGCATCGCCCAATGCTTCTTCTTCCGCTTCTGTCAGCGCTTCCCCTTGGATCATTTTCAAGAAGATATTTTTTATGCGCTCTGCCTCTCCAACCGATTGTCCTTTCAAAAGATCGGTCATCATCGAAGCTGAGGCTTGCGAGATAGAACACCCTTCACCCGTGAAACGAATATCTTGAACGTTTCCATCTTGAAGACGGACATAGAGTGTAATATGATCACCGCACGTCGGATTTTTAAGGTCAACCGCTATAACATGGTCGCCATTTAACACGCCACGGGCGCGTGGATGCTGAGCGTGATCGAGAATGACTTGCCGATAAAGATCATCTAAAGACATCGCCAAAAAACTCCTTTACACGGTGCACACCAGCTACGAGCGATTCGACATCTTGCTTGTCATTATATACATAGAAGCTGGCGCGCACTGTAGCGTTCACACCCAATCGTTTCATCAGTGGTTGTGCACAATGATGACCGGCACGGACCGCAATACCCATAGTATCGAGCACTGTCGCCGTGTCATGTGCGTGAATCGAGCCGATGTTAAATGTCAAAACCGCATGGCGCCCAGAACGTGGGCCATAGATCGTCACCTCAGGTATCTCAGCAAGCGCTTGCGTCGCTAATTCCGTCAACTGTAAGACATGCGCTTCAACACGCCTCATGTCTAAGGCTTCCAAATAATCTATGGCTGCTGCTAACCCCACGGCTTCAGCGATGGGCGGCGTCCCAGCTTCAAAACGCCATGGCGGGTCACGCCACGTCGCCTCATGAAGGCTCACCGTATCGATCATCTCGCCCCCGAGTTCATACGGCTCCAGCGCTTTTAAGAGCTCATATTTCCCATAAAGAACGCCAATGCCCGTCGGTCCCAACATCTTGTGCCCGGAGAAGGCTAAAAAGTCGATGTCCAAAGCCTGGACATCATAAGGCATATGTGGAACACTCTGAGCACCATCGACGACGATGATCCCTCCGACTTCGTGAACGCGCTCGGCAGCAAAGCGGATTGGATTCACAGTCCCTAACACGTTGGAGATGTGGGCGAGGGTGACGATCTTGGTCCTTGATGAGATCGCTTGCATCAGGCGCGTCTCATCGATGATACCTTCTGGTGAAGGTTCAATAAACACAAGACGCGCACCCGTCCGCCGCGCCAAACGTTGCCAAGGGAGAAGGTTCGCATGATGCTCTTGAGGTGTCAGCACAATCTCATCCCCCGGGCCCAGATGCGCGATCCCATACGTCTCAGCGATAAGATTAAGGCTCATCGTCGTCCCGCGGGTAAAGACAATCTCCTGCGTGCGCCGCGCATGAATAAAACGTCTCACTTTTTCTCGAGCGCCCTCATAGGCATCGGTCGCCCGCGCACCAAGCGTGTGCACACCCCGATGAACATTGGCATGATCATGTTCATAGTAGCGCTGCATGGCCTCGAGAACATGCCGCGGTTTTTGGGAAGAAGCGGCGGAATCGAGATAGACAAGTGGGGCGCTTCCAATCTGTTGTTGTAAGATAGGGAAATCTCGGATAAGCGCGCGCCCGATCACTGCATAAACTTCCTCTCTATGGCCTCATAAAGATACGTTTGAACGCTCTCGACCGGCACCTCAGAAATGACTGGCTCCAAGAAACCAAAGATAAGCATCCGTTCAGCTTCTTTTCGACTTAAACCACGGGTCATCAAGTAATATAATTGACTCTCATCGACATAACCAACGCTCGCCGCATGGTCAGCTTTGACGTCATGTTCATCGATGAGAAGAATAGGATTGGCATCACCCCGCGCCTCGGAACTGAGCATCATCAGACGGGCGGTTTGCTCACCATTGGAACCACGCGCCCCTTTTTCGATTTTGGTGACAACGTGATAAATATGCCGTGCCGCGCCGAGCAAGATACCTTTGGCCAATACGTCTGATTCTGTATGCGGTGCGGCGTGACGATTGCGCAGATCAAAATGATGGTGTTCGCTCCCATGGCCAATGCTCACCATCTTCACATCAGCGGAACCCCCTTCACCGACGAGGTTCGAAACGGTCAAGGCTGCCCCTTGAGCATTACCGACTTCACCAAACACCCATTCGAGACGTGCGTTGGGTCCAACCGTCCCATAACGTCGTGTATGATCGTACGTCTTACGGCCGAAAGCTTGCACACTCACGAAACGAAGCCGCGATCCAGCGCCTACAAATACTTCGCTGACACCATTATGCACTGTGGTCGTCTCCTCATCGGAAAGCCGATGTTCAATGAACGTGAGCTCGCTATCTTCTTCGATGGCAACAATCAGTCGCGGCAAAAGACCTGTGCCGTCTCCGTGTGCCGTGATCATGAGCTGAATCGGCTCTGCCACCCGCACCCCTTTAGGTACATATACGAACAGACCACCATTCCAAAAAGCATCCGATAAAGCAAGCAGACGATCATTTTTTTGTAAAGCGATCAAACGATCGTGATCTCCGGTAATCCCTTGAAATAAGAAGCGTTGAACAAGCGCCTCGTGGTCAATGAGCGCGCGTTTTAAATCGACCAGCAAAACCCCTTGATCTTTTAACGCAGCGGTATTTTCTTCCCAAATCAGATCGCCATTTTCAAGGACAACGGTCGGCGCTTGTTGATTGTAAGTCTTCAAAATCATCTGCACGGCTTGCGGCAGTTCATCCCGATTTGCGACCGGCCGCCCCGCAACAAACGGTTGAAATTGAAACCAAGGCCAATCGGTGATATTCATCTTTTCAAAAACTGGCCAAGGCAGTTCATCTAAAAGTCGAAACGCTGCTTCTCTTTTTTCACGCACCCAAGTCGGTTCAGATGCATTGTCTTGATGTGCTTGAAAAAGATGGATATGACGTACATCAAAGTCTGTTACGGTCACGCTCTTTCCCTCCTTTCTTCATGCAACTTAAGCTTCCTGACGGACAGTGGTGTCTGCGTCCTCTTGTTCAAAGGTGATACCGAGTTCTTCCTTGAGCCAATCGTAACCTTCCGCCTCAAGCCGCTCGGCGAGTTCCGGACCACCGGATTTTACGATGCGACCATTCATCATCACATGCACAAAGTGCGGGCGAATATAATTTAACAAACGTTGATAATGTGTGATCATCAGCACGCCAAGTTCTTCCGAAAGCATGCTGTTGACGCCTTCTGCCACAATGCGAATGGCATCAATATCAAGACCTGAGTCGATTTCATCAAGAATAGCAATACGCGGTTCAAGCATTTTCATTTGTAAAATCTCATTGCGCTTTTTCTCCCCACCCGAAAAGCCTTCGTTCAAATACCGTCCGGCCATCTCCTGGGGCATCTCTAAAGCCTTCATCGCCGCATCTAATTTGCGAATAAATTGTAAAATGGGGATCTCCTTACCTTCGCCACGACGCGCATTGATCGCAGCTCTTAGAAAATCACTTGTCTTGACCCCACTGACTTCGCTCGGATATTGCATGGCCAAAAAAAGTCCGGCGCGTGCCCGCTCATCGACTTCCATCGACAAGATATCTTCGCCATCTAAGGTCACCGAACCGCCTGTCACTTCATAACGTGGATGACCCATCAACGCTTGCGCAAGGGTACTTTTCCCCGTTCCGTTCGGTCCCATAATCGCATGCACTTCGCCGCCTTGAACCGTCAGATCAAGTCCGCGAATGATCTCCCGACCATCGATGGCTACATGCAAACCTTCTATTTTTAACACCGGTTTTGCCATAGGTGTCGCCTCCTGTAAGATTGTTCGTTTCACTGTCCATTGTACATGAATCGAGAGCGATTTTCAATCGATTCTCAATAAGGATCCGTCGTATCATGCATATCACTCTTACTTGATAGTGATTATTACTTAAATCTAACTCCATTATATCTCGATGGATGACACTTGGCAAGCATTATCCACTACATACATAGTGTTTACGTTTTAGGCTATAAAAAAACAGGCGCATGAAATCTCGCCTGTTTTCATAAAGTCCACCTATATTCATTGATTCTTTTGATCGTTGTGAAAATGAAACGAACAGCTTACGGCTTCGTTGATCGTTGTTTACTGAGGCTTTTAAGCATTTGTCCCAGATGCCTTAAACGCAGTTCGATCTCTAACGTCCACGCCTGATCATGAAGTGCTTTGGACGCCGTTAAAAGATCTAAGGATTGGTCAATGGCCTGCACGATTAACTTTTTAGGATCGCCCTCATCCCACAGAGGCTGATATTGTCTGAGCGCTTCTTCATCATAATCAACAAAATCATCAAATTGAATGTATGAAGCCAAGTCACCCTTTGCAAACTCTACCAACTGCTCGAAATCATCGCGTACGAGCGGGTGCACCTCATGCCGACGACATATCGGGCAGTACTGCAATGGAAGACGATCATAGACAATCCCTTCATGTTTTAACGCGCCAATCGAACCCACCATCAAAGCGCCACAACAACGTTCCACGACGTCACCCCTTTTCTTAAGTGTTATTATACATGGAAAACGCAAGGTTTGGTATGGAAAAAAACTAAAATTTTTACCGATACCCCTTGGGTATTTGAATGATCCGTGATATAATGTGAACAAAAGGTGACATGTGACCGATTCGTGAACGAAAGGGCGTGTATCGAATGTATCACTATGTTGTCTCAGTGCTGGCTATCGTCCTTTTTTTAGTCGCTTCGAGCGAGCCGTGGAAAATGCTTGCTGTCGGTGTGCTTATGGTTTCGGGAACCCTTTTCATGCTCGAGTTCTTAAGCCAAAAACCAGAAAAATCTGACCGCGGCTTGTAGGTGCATCGGCATTCTAAAACATATGGCGCATCTTTGAGCTAGGTCTCAGTCTACATGAAAAGCCCCAGTCGGGGCTTTTCTCTTTACAGTTTATGCCTGGCACGTGTTTTGTTATGACGCTTGCCCGATCATTTCACGATAGGCATCGGCGGATAAAAGCACATCCAGTTCTTCCGGTTTGTCCATCTCTACAACGATCATCCAACCTTCATCATAAGGAGAGCTGTTGACCAGTTCGGGTTCGTCAGCGAGTTTTTCGTTCACTTCGAGCACTTTACCGCTAACTGGGGCATACAATTCTGAGACTGTCTTTACGCTTTCCACGCTTCCAAAAGAAGTCCCTTGCTTGAGCGTCGCCCCCACTTCAGGAAGATCAACATAAACGACATCTCCCAGTTCATCTTGCGCAAAGGCCGTAATCCCTATGTACGCTCTGGAACCTTCGACACGCACCCATTCATGCTCTTTTGAATACTTCAATGTTGTTGGAAAATCCATCCATGATCCCTCCACCATCATAGGTTATATGGCGTTCGTTTTTGATCACCTTTATCATACGTTTTTTCCAATCAAAGCGCAAATGCCAAACGTTTTAACTTCTATCCGTTTTGTCCTCCCCGCCCAATACAGGCATGGGTGGTAAAGAAGCAATAAAACGTTTTAAAGTCGTTTCAATGACTTCGGATTTTAAAACATAACATACCCATTGTCCCCGCGTTTCTGTCTCAACGATACCAGCATCCCGTAAGATCTTTAAGTGATGCGATACCGTCGATTGGGGTAGACCGAGTTCAGCGACCAGATCACCACAAAAAAGTTTGCGTTCGATCAATAATTGCACAATGGCATAACGCGTCTCATGTCCGAGCGCTTTAAATAAACGGTGCGCTTCGGCCATGCGGCTGGACGTTCCATCTTGATGATCGCTTTCTGAAGGTTCGCCTGGCGTATGCGGCAAATCATCACTCTGATGCGCTTTTCCACGTGCGCGCAAATGTTTCTTCATCAAAACCAACCGTCACCTTCTCCCCATCGCTTATCAGGGGGCGCTTGAGCAGCATGCCATGTTCCGAAAGCAGTGTCAGTTTTTCTTCGTCATCCATCGTCGGTAGTTTGTCTTTGAGACCCATCGAACGATACAGTTGTCCTGAAGTGTTAAAAAACCGTAGCAGCGGCAAACCGCTTTTTTTCCAATAGGCACGCAGTGTTTCCTTATCTGGCGGGTTTTTGCTAATATCAATTTCGGTAAAGGTGATGCCATGTTCTTCCAGCCATTTTTTCCCTTTGCGACTCGTACTACACCGCGGATAATGATACAATAGAAGCGCCATAAACACCCTCCTTTGATCTACATCTATTGTACCAAAAACATCAGAAAAGCCAAGGTGATGCGTGATGCTTCCTAGCGAGTCGCGCCGTCCCCGCCCTTCTCGGGCATCGCGGGTGATTAAAACAGCGCTCGTCTTACCAAATGATACGAACAACCACCATACGTTATTTGGCGGCAAACTGATGGCTTATATCGATGACGTCGCAGCCATCTCAGCGATGCGGCATTGCCATGAACAAGTCGTCACCGCTTCCACCGATTCGATTGATTTTCTACGGCCCATCAATCAAAATGAGGCCGTCATCTTAGAATCATTTGTCACCTGGACCGGCACGTCTTCGATGGAAGTTTTTATCAAAGTGTTTGCCGAAGATCTCCTAAGCGGTGAACGCCGTATCGCAGCAACGGCTTTTTCAACGTTTGTCGCACTGGATAAAAACTTCAAGCCTGTCCGCGTGCCTCCAGTCTATCCGGAGACGGATGAAGAAAAAGCGCTTTTTGACAGTGCGCCCAATCGCGTTTTAGAACGTCAAAGAAGACGTGTCGAAAGTCGCAAGATGGCTGAACTCATTGAAACCATGAGCAAATAACACGAACGTGCATGGTGTGAACACGCACGCTGAGATCGACACGGCGTGCTATACGCTCGTGTACAATGTAAGAAAAGGCGCCGGTCTTCCGGCGCCTTTGACCTAAAACATATGGTAGTCGCTTTAAGCACCTGTCGTATATGCCCCAGCTTGCAGTTGACGACGACCGATGGTGCGACGGAGGGCAATGATATCGATCGCTTCACGCCGTGTGAGCTTTCGTAACACGGAAAGTTGCGTGCGCAAGACATCACCGCTTTCCATATGTTGCAGCATATCTTTGGCCAACGCTTCGATCTTCTCAAAGGCTGTATAGACAACAGCGGTGGCGAGGTCGATATGTCCGCGTGCTTTATCTTCACCCATACGGTTCACAGCTTTTTGGGCACGTAAAAGGGCTGTTTCCATGGCGAAGATGTGCGCAATCACATCCGCGACCCCAGCGAGGATTTCTTGTTCCTGTTCCAGTTTTTCACCATATTTTTGAACACCAAGTCCAGCGACCATCAAGAAGATCTTTTTCGCTTTATCAAGCATATCCTTCTCTTGCGCAAAGCGTTCTCCATCGACTGCGGAAGGCATCATGCTTAACAGTTCTTGTTGCAATCTGTTGGCCGCTCCGAGCAGATCGAGCTCACCGCGCATCGCTTTTTTCACCAATGTACCGGGGACAAGGAGACGGTTAATTTCGTTGGTCCCTTCGAAGATACGATTGATACGGCTATCGCGATACATTTTTTCAACTTCGTATTCTGACATAAAGCCATAGCCACCGTGAATTTGTACGGCTTCATCGACGACATAGTCGAGCACTTCCGTCGCATAGACTTTATTCAATGAGCATTCAATCGCATATTCAGCTATGCCACGCGCCGCTTCACGACCGTCTTCGATCTTCTCACCGAGATAGGCCATCATTTCATCAAATAGACCGACCGTGCGATAAATCATACCTTCTGCGGCATACGTACGCATGGCCATTTCGCCGAGCTTGGCTTGAATAAGAGGGAAATGACCGATTTTTGTTTTGAACTGTTCGCGCTCCATCGCATACCGGGCAGCGAGTTCAATACCCCGCTTGGCGGAACCAACCGCACCAGCGGCCAGCTTGTACCGACCAATATTTAAAATGTTAAAAGCAATCACATGGCCACGTCCAATTTCACCCAAAACATTTTCCACTGGCACCGGCGCATCTTCTAGGATGAGCGTCCGTGTGGAGGAACCTTTAATCCCCATTTTCTTTTCCTCCGGTCCCGTGGAAACACCGGGTGTATCGCGATCGACGATAAATGCCGTAAATTGATCGCCATCGACCTTCGCATAGACGACGAAAACATCAGCAAAGCCGGAGTTCGTAATCCACTGCTTTTCTCCATTTAAAATGTAATGCGTGCCGCTTTCGTTCAAGCGTGCCGTCGTTTTTGCGGAAAGCGCATCCGAACCAGAGCTTGGTTCCGTCAATGCGTAAGCCGCTATTTTTTCCCCGCTGGCCAGTTTGGGCAAATATTTTTTCTTTTGTTCCTCGTTACCGAAGAACACAATCGGCAAGGTTCCAATGCCCACGTGTGCCCCAAAGGAAAGGGCAAAGGAACGGGCTAAAGCAAATTTTTCGGTTACCAACATGGTCGTAATTTTATCAAGCCCCAGACCACCATACGCCTCTGGAACATCACCGGCCAAAAGCCCCAATTCCCCTGCTTTTTTTAAGAGACTCACGGTGAGGTCAAAACGATGATTTTCTTCAATCTCATCCAGCACCGGTAAAACATCTTTTTCGACGAAAGAAGCGGCCGTCTCACCAATCATCTTTTGCTCATCATTTAAATCTTCGGGGGTAAATATTTCCTCCGGTGACACCATCTCCAGCAAAAAAGACGCGCCTTTTTTCGGTTCTTGCATCGTCATCCTCCTCTTCCTCTTTATATGCTTTATATGCTTCGCTCATCCATATGCATGGTTCATCCTTCGTAAAGTCATCCCACGGTAGGTAGCAATTCATCGCATCAAGACACATTCAAAGAAGATTAGGCGCGTTCAAAAATACCAGCCGCCCCCATGCCGCCACCAATACACATTGTCACCATCCCATAGCGAGCATTGCGGCGTTCCATCTCATGCATTAAGCTCACGGTGAGTTTGGCACCAGTCGCTCCCAGAGGATGGCCCAAGGCGATGGCCCCACCGTTTACATTGGTGCGCTCCGGTGAAAGATCGAGCGCGCGCATGACATAGATCGTCTGTGAAGCAAACGCTTCGTTGAGTTCGATCAGATCGATATCGCTAAGATCGACCCCGGCCAGTTTGAGCGCCTTAGGAATGGCATAAACAGGACCAATCCCCATGACCTCCGGATCGACCCCGGCAACAGCAAAGGAACGATATACAAGGCGTGGTTTTAACCCGAGCGCTTCTGCTTTTTCACGCGTGGTGACCATAACCAGCGCCGCCCCATCCGACGTCTGCGATGCGTTCCCAGCGGTGACGGTTCCGCCTTCTTTAAAGGCCGGGCGCAGTTTAGAAAGTGCTTCAAGACTCGTGTCCGGCCGCACGCCTTCGTCCGTATCAAAGACAAACGTTTTGGATCGAACTGTGCCATGATCATACAACGTCTCTTCTACGTTCAACGGTACGATCTCATCTTTAAACTTTCCTTCAACGATGGCACGATGCGCCCGGCGGTGACTTTCTAGAGCATATGCATCTTGATCATCGCGACGAATCCCATAACGCGCGGCGACTTCTTCGGCCGTATGTCCCATGGACATATAGGCTTCTGGTTTGTGTTTCATAAGATAAGGATCGGGTGCGATCGTATGCCCACCCATCGGTATCATACTCATGCTCTCGACGCCACCGGCAATAATGAGGTCGGCTTGCCCGAGCATGATGCGTTCAGCAGCAAAAGCTATCGTTTGTAAACCCGAGCTGCAATATCGGTTAATCGTGATGCCAGGGACAGACGTCGGAAGTCCTGCCCTTAAGACGATATTTCTAGCCATATTCATGCCTTGTTCGCCTTCCGGAAACGCACAACCGATCATCACATCGTCGATCTCCGCAGGGTCCAGCCCCGGTGCCTCGGCCAGCAGCGCTTTTAACACTTCCGTGCCCATGGCTTCCGGGCGCACAGACTTAAGCGCACCGCGGGGCGCCTTGCCAACGGCTGTACGTTTACCCAGTACGATCACTGCTTCTCGCATGTTATCCCCTCCTCTGGTCATCGTTTTTTCTGTGATATCACATGAGAAGAAACGCTTATTCATATGCTTTAGTTTCTAAGCGGCTTGCCTTTGGCGAGCATGTGCTGCATGCGCATCTGCGTCTTAGGCTCACCGATTAGACTTAAGAACGCCTCGCGTTCTAAATCGAGTAAATATTGTTCGTCCACAAGCGTTCCTTTCGGTACACGGCCACCGGTGAGCACAAAGGCCAGGGCATGTGCAATCTTAGCGTCATGATCGGTTATGAGCCCTTGATTTTTCATGCTGTATATGCCCAGACTGAGGGCAGCGTACCCTGCTTCACCCAACACACGAATTTTTTGTGGTCTGCGGGGGATATACCCTTGATCGATCAGATGCAGCACTTGTTGTTTTGCATCATACAGCAGACGATCTTGATCAATCGTGATACCATCAGAGGCCCGGGCATAACCGAGGCGTAAAGCATCGTGCGCGCTGGTGGATACTTTGGCGAGGGCAATGGTCTCAAACACTTGGCTGACAAAAGGCAGGGGGTCCGCCTTGCTGCCTTCTGGTAGACGCTCCATAAAGCGAATGAGCAATTCTTTGGTGCCCCCTCCGCCCGGAATGAGTCCTACCCCCGTTTCTACCAAACCCATATAGGTCTCGGCGGCAAGCTGCATACGGCTCGCTGCAGCTGCTACCTCATAACCGCCACCCAAGGTCATCCCAAAAGGTGCAGCCACAATCGGTTTTTCAGAAGTTTTGATGCGCATGGTAAAGGCCTGGAATTGACGAACGAGGAGGTCAATCTCATCCCAGTTTTCATCTTGTGCTTCCATCAACATGAGCATGAGATTGGCTCCGGCACTAAAGTTTTTCCCTTGATTACCAATGACCATCCCTTCAAAATCACGCTCTAGCAAGCGAAAAGCTTGCTCCGCCATTTGATTCGTATCCACACCCAAGGCATTACCAGTCGAATGAAACTCTAGACAGAGGACACCATCTCCCAAATCTACGAGTGATGCACCGCTGTTACCAGCTATTTTTTTACCAGAAGCTTTAAGCCAAGCGAGGGAAATCCGTTCTTTGGGGATGTTTTCTTCAACATACTGTCCACCGTGATAAAACGTCCGACGCGCATCTTTGAGTCGGTAAAAAGAAGGCTGGTCGCTTTTAAGCAATGCCTCTACCCAATCCGGTAATATGTCACCTTCTTTTTTCATTCGCTCGGCGACTTTTTTCACGCCCAATGTATCCCATAGTTCAAACGGTCCGAGCTCCCAGCCAAACCCCCAACGCATGGCCTGATCGATCGCTGTGATGTCATCGGCGATCTCACCGACCTTTTGTGCTGCATAAAGCAATGTTTTTTTCGTAATCTCCCAAGCAAACTTGCTAGCTTTATCTTCCCCGAAGAGCAAGAGTTGAAGACGTGTCGCCAGATCCTTTCCTTTCCCTTGGGCCAGGGCCGGCGATTGGATGCGCTTACGTGGACGATAAGTCAATGCATCAACATCGAGCGTTAAAATCTCACTTTTACCGTCTTGCTTGACTTTTTTGTAAAATCCTTGTCCGCTTTTCTCACCGATCATGCCGGCTTCAACCATGCGTAAAAAGATATCCGGAACGCGGAAGATGTCGCGTTCGTTGGAATCGCTTACATGATCATAAACGTTTTGCGCGACATGGACAAACGTATCAAGTCCAACCACATCCAGTGTACGAAAGGTCGCTGACTTCGGACGCCCCATCGCCGGTCCGGTAATCTCATCGACTTCATCGACACCGAGGCCAAAACGCTGCATTGCATGGACGGTCACGAGAAGGCCGTACGTCCCGATACGGTTAGCAATAAAGTTGGGCGTATCTTTAGCGATGACGACACCTTTCCCCAGACGACGTTCAGCAAACGTCCGCATACCCTGAATAATCTCGGGCTTCGTTCGAGTGTGTGGGATGATCTCTAAAAGTTTTAAGTAACGGGGCGGATTGAAAAAATGCGTTCCTAAGAAATGGGCTTGAAACGCCTCACTCCGTCCTTCAACCATAGCTTCTATGGAGATCCCAGAGGTGTTGGTGCTGACAATCGTACCTTCGCGCCAATGTGCCTCCACACGCGCGAGGAGATCGCGTTTCACATCGAGTCGCTCCACAACCACTTCAATAATCCAATCGACATCTTTAAGCCGTACCAAATCATCTTCAAAATTACCAGTCGTAATGAGGTCTAGAACAGCTGGGTCGTACAACGGTGAAGGTTTGGTCTTTAACAGTCGTGCCTTACCCGCATTGGCCAAGCGATTACGCACTTCTTTTGATGAAAGCGTAAGTCCCCGCGCCTCTTCTTCCGGTAACAATGTTTGTGGTACCATGTCCAGAAGAAGCGTCTCAATCCCGACATTGGCCAGATGCGCCGCAATGCTTGCGCCCATCACCCCGGAACCGAGCACGGCAGCTTTTCGAATACGCTGCATCTTATTCATCCCTCCTCAACCACTTGAATGAATGCTCATTCAGTATACGTCTATCATACCGCTATGACACATATTTTTCAAGTCTTTCTTTTGTGTGTCCTCACACCTTCGTTTGTTTTGGCAGACGATTCAATCTATGTTAAGATAGATGCCATACACCACCCAAAACAGATAAAAAAGTGAGGCATCTCTATGCATTATCGAGATATGGATCAAGAACAATTGGAAGATATGCTGGATCGTCTGAACGAAGAAATAGAAACCCTCAAACAGGCCGAACGCACCCCAAGCATTCAAAGTCAGTTAGCCATTTTGCACAAAAAAAGGTATGTGGTTCGATCCTATTTGATCGGTCCAGAGACCATTACGATCGGAGCCACATACCGTGTCGACGGCGAAGATGGTTTATTTACTGTAAAAAGACTGGATGGGATCATGGCTTGGGGCCACTGGCTCCACCCACACCCAAACACGACGGATCCCGCGGAAGAAATCGCCTTTCCGATCGGTCAGTTGCTCTCTCCCCGCGCGACGCGTTCACCCCGTTCATGACGATCATAACGCCACACATACCAAGCAAACAACAATGCACTCCCTAGGCGCAATAACGATGAGGCATGCATCGCTCCGGGTAACGTGAGCACGGAAGCAAGATAGACACCGACCTGCGGTGCAATGAAACCGATGGCGCCAACCCCCAAATTATAAACAGCGATATAAGACGTCCGATCTTCGGCGGGTGAGACATGCAACAACTGATTAAATAAAAGCAACACAGTCCCTGCAACAAAGGCACCGGTAAAAAGATTGACACATACGAGATAGACAAGAGAGGTGCTAAGAACCGTTAACGTCGGCGCTGTGGCCATACCTAAGGCTGTCATCGCGAGCGCTGTCCCCGTGCCAAACCGATCTGCAAGACGCCCCCAGTAAGGAAAGGCAACAGCTTGCGAGATTTGATTGGCTACAGTAAAAAGCGATAACCAAAAAGCCGTCGCATGAACCGTTTTAATCTGATAAATATTAAAAAGCGGCCAGGCCATCTGCCAAGCGAAATTAAAAAATAAACCAGCGATAAAAAAACGCACAAAGGCAGGCGTCTGAAACATTTTACGTACAGCTTGCATGTTGAGGCGTTTGGATTCACCCGTTTCTACGGGATGGGCCGGTTCGTCATGTTTAAAAAGCGTCCAAGTCTCTAACACGCCAAACAAAAAGGCGATAAAGAAAAACAATTGATAAGGCCAGATCAATTTTTTATCAAATAGATTTAAAAGCATGCCCGTTAAAAAAACAGCGACCATCGCCCACAGTGTCGTATCGCGGTTACGGCGTCCAAAAAAAGCATTGCGTTCCTCGGCAGGGATGAGTTCGCTGATAAACGCTTGCCATGAGAGCCCTGCTAACGCTAAGGGAATACCGTATAGCGCGATCACGATGACCAATGCCTGCGCCGGATCTTGCGGATAAAACCAAGGGACAAAGGCCGCGATCAAGAAAAAAACTTTAGCCAATCCGACATTCAGCGTCGTAAAACCTTTTTTTCGCTGCAGTCGGGAAAGCAAAAGGGCACCGGGGATCAGCACCATTAAGTTGACAAGCTGTGGAAGCGAAGAAAGAAGTGCGACCTGATAATCTGTCGCCCGCAGCGCTTCAATCGCATAAAGCGGCAAAAAACTTGAAAAAATACCGAGAGCAATCGCAGCATAAATACCATTTTTGATGCTCATGCGTTTGTTATATGGCAGGCGCTCTAACGTATCGTCAGTCCTCGAAGGCACTCGACTCACCATCTTTTTCATATATGATATGCAATGCTTCATACGTCTCTTGAAGGCGATGCGCCCGAACGTCTCCTGCAAAAATAGACTGCATGGTTTGCCAAAACTCGGGCTCTTCTTCTTTTGGTACCGCGAGCGTCAATGTGACTTCCTCAGTAAATTCGCGTTCGATGATGTGTATGTTGGCATGTTCAAGCTGATAGGTAAATGTTTCATACAGCGCATAAGGCACGACGACGCGTACATTTACAACAGGGACATATACGCGGATGCCAGAAGCTTCGATCACCCGTGCGGCGGCAGCCGAATAGGCGCGAACGAGTCCCCCCGCCCCTAACTTTATGCCTCCAAAATAGCGGGTGACGACAATGACGGTCTGAATAAGACCTTTAGCTTTGATCACTTCAAGAATCGGTCTTCCAGCCGTTCCTTGAGGTTCACCATCATCGTCTGCTTTTTGAATGTATGGTCCATCCAGCGGTACAGACGTTTTCTCGGCGCTTGCAACATAAGCCGATGTATTGTGCGTCGCATCCCAATATGTTTTTTTACGTTCACGGATGAAATGCTGAGCCTCTTTTTCATCTTCAACCGGGCGTGTAGCAGCAATGAAACGGGATTTTTGGATGACGATTTCTACTTCTTTTTCTTCAGCCACCACCCGGAACATACCGAATCCCCCTTCTCCAACACCCTACCCCATGTATCGTTGACCGACCCGTGCTTTATGTTTTTTAATCTTCCTCACGACTTACGATCGGGTTGGCGCGTAGTGCTTGTAAAAAAAAGTGAATCCCTCGATCCAAAAGTGCTTCTCGCCGTTCAGGTGTGAGCGTTCCATCCTCACGTTCTAAACCTTCGATGAGAGCGATTAAAAAATATGTATAGTGTTCAATATCGACCGGTTGAAATTCTTGGCGAATGATGCCTTCAAACAAAAGATCGCGCCATACGTCATGGTACCGCATCCATTCCTGACGCAAGCTTTCAGCAAATCGGTGCTCATGTCCGTGTGCACTCCATACATCGGCAGCATCCAACCGTAAAAGTCGCAGTCGGTGATAGGCTGCACTTTGTAAAAGATACCGAATATGTTCACTTCTTTTCCGCACATCTTCTTTCAAACGGTCTCGCTCCTGAATCAAAGCGTCGATCGAGCGGGTAAGCATATATAGATAAACATCTTTTTTCCCAGAAAAATGCCAATAAAACCCACCTTTACTGACGCCAGCCAATTGGCATATGTCCTCGACACTTGTTCGGGCATAACCTTTTTCTTGAAACAGCTTCACCCCTGCATCAAGAATTCGTGCGATTGTTTGTTCTTTGTGGCGCTTGCGCCGTAGGGGATGGGGCATGGGCATCTCACCTTCATAAATATAAAAAAGCAAAGCACGCACTGCGCCTTGCTAAAACGATCGAATATACCATGGTGCCGAGACGGAGAATCGAACTCCGAACTGCGCATTACGAGTGCGCCGTTATACCGTTTAACTATCTCGGCTTATCATGAGTCACATCAATTTGTCTTGTCGTCAAGCACAATCTCTATTTTACACAAAAAAGGTTTTTTGTCAAATAGCAGTTTTTGCTTTTATTCAGCTTTTATTCATGCGTCTTTTGGAGAAGTCGTAAAAACTGATTAACGATCCGTGCTGTCATCCCCCAAATCACATGGCCTTGGTAGAAATAAAAGTACTCTGGTACGACCCGTTGACGGAAAGGATAGGCGCGTCCACCGGTAATGTGCTCATAAGGAAAATCATCTTCTGGCACAAGCCCTACACGCATGGCATAGACTTCCGGAGGATGAAGCAAAAGATGGCTAAGCGGTACGGTAAAAACCGCCTCAACTTCCGAAGTATTGGGTTGAAACGTAACGTTTTGTTGAATATTTCCAATGTAAACATGAACAGCGATCTGATACGGTGGGACAAGAATGCCAAGTTTGCTCCAAATCTCAATATGCTCGCGTTCGATGCCTAACTCCTCAGCTGTTTCACGGACCGCTGCAAAAGCCGGAGAAGGATCGCTCAGCTCTATTTTACCTCCGGGAAAACTGATCTCCCCCGGCTGACGTCTTAATGTCTTGGCGCGCACTTCAAATAAAAGGGCCACCCCTTCTTGGGTCTCGATCAGCGGGACAAGCACGGCATATGGCTCGAGATCGACAAAACCAAAAATTTCTCCTCGTTGGTGTTTAAGTTGCGCCTTCAGCGTTTCTAAAGAATCATCCATTTCTAACAACCTTTCGGTCGGTGGTCCTCTTTAACTGTCGTGTCCGTCTTTTGTCGTACGTTTCTTGGTTGCACCCAGCTTTTTTCTTTAAAACGTGGTACAATAGACGTATACCCGAAGGCATGTACGACACATGCGTGAGGTGATCATTGCATGACACGATGTTTACCATAGTATAACACGATCCCATTTAAAGTGATAGGAGGTGACGACTGGTTTTGCCTTATATGTGCACCATGTGATACACCGCATCTTATGGATGGAATGGTTTAAAATGGTGCGTTGTATCGATGGATGCACGCCAAGACAAAACTGGTTGAGACATGTCTGAACAAGAAAAAACCATGCAAGAAACAGAGGCTCGCCACACAGCCAAAGCGGCCCACACGGTTGAAGGTTGGCATGTGCTTCATGATTTTTATACGATCGATTGGCCGGCATGGAAAGAGACAGAAAAGAAAGTCCGCCGGCATGCTCTAGAAGAACTCTCCGAAACGTATGCAACGTGGGAGAACATCGAATCTGAAGAAGGCGGCTCCTTTGGTGTGTTTCAGATCATCGGTCAAAAAGCAGACCTTCTGTTTATGCATTTGCGTCCCTCGATGGATGAACTTTTAAAAGAAGAAGTCGCCTTTCGCAAACTCATGATCGCAGATTTCTTGTTGCCAGCACACAGCTATTATTCGATCGTCGAACTCGGCGGTTATACGGGTGATCCAGAACAAGATCCATGGGCGAAAGGTCGATTATATCCGAAATTAAAGCGAGATGAACATGTCTGCTTTTATCCGATGAATAAAAAACGCTTGGGCACGGATAACTGGTACATGCTGCCCATCGAAGATCGCGCCAGCATGATGCGCTCACATGGAGAAATCGGTAAGGCGTATCGTGGAAAAGTGCTTCAAATCATCAGCGGCTCGCAAGGCTTAGATGATTGGGAGTGGGGGGTCACGCTGTTCAGTAAGGACCCACTGCAGTTTAAAAAAATCATTTATGAAATGCGCTTCGATGAAGTAAGCGCGCGCTTTGGGGAATTCGGAGCGTTCTTTGTCGGAAAAGGACTCGATATGGATGACTTAAAAGAGATGCTGGATGTCTGACCTCATGGCATCAAAGCCCACGCCTTGATCGATCGGCACCATCTTCTAAACCATAACAGGAGACAATAAGATTATGTCATTGCTTCGCATGATGTGTAGGCCTTTGGCCGAGCTTCCTCGGGGCGTTCGCCGCTTTGTTTTAAGCGAGGCGCTTTTGGGAATCAGCCTAGGCCTTTTTTCTCTGGTTCTTAACTTACATCTCTTAGCCGCAGGCATGAGTGAAGAAGCGATTGGTGTATTGACAGCACTCGGCACCATCGTCGTAGGCCTTTCCGCCATTCCGATCGGTCTACTTGCACGACACTGGGGTCGCAAAAAACTTTTTATCAGTGGCATCACACTGATGGGTATAGGCTACATGCTTTTTGGCAGCACGACCCATACAACGGTATTTTATATGGCACAAGCGATCCAGTCGCTGGGTATTGCACTTCTCATTACGACAGAAGTGCAGCTTTTATTCTCCTATGCAGGTAAGGCTCACCTGGAAACGCAAAGTTATAGCATGATGTTTGCAATTTTTACGTTATTTAGCGGTGTTGGAACGTTTCTTGGGGGATATATCCCGCTCTGGTTGCCAACAACTGGTACACCTTATCAGAGTGCACTCTGGATTGCTGGCGGCGGTATGCTGCTGTTGGCTGTGACCCGCGCCCTCCTCTTACCACCTGAAACCATAACTGCGAAAACCGCCAACACAGCCCATACCGCGCCGTCATCCCACCGTTTACCGGCAAAAATGGGCGCGTCCCCCTCGAAGGACGGACAAAAAAAAGCATTGAGCAAGCCGTTCAATGTTTTTCGATTGCTTTCAATCTCGGAGTGGCAACTCATTGGTCTTGTCATGCTTTCTGGTAGCGTCTTTGCAGTCATTACACCGTTTCAAAACATTATTTTAAAACTTCACTTTAACGCAGGAGATGAAACGATCAGCTGGGTGCTCACCCTCGCCGGGTTTTTCTTATTTATTGGCTCGCTCAGTTTGCCACGCGTCCTATCGATCTTCGGTCAACAGAAGACGTACCACCTTCTATTCATCGCCAATATGCTGCTTTTAGTCTTACTCGCTCTGCCCTTGCCCCTCGGCATCTTCACTACTTTTTTCCTCATTCGCGGCGGCGCTTTTACTATGCTTAAC
>JAVERJ010000011.1:0-22127 GCA_034007185.1 Candidatus Carbonibacillus sp.
GCTGCTTTCTGCACTTAAAGCTGATGGGGGAAAACTATCGGAAAAAGCTCGCGTGTGGGAAAAATATCCACAGGTTTTGCTCAATGTTCGTGTGCGTGAAAAAAATGGGTGGGATACCGTTCCAGATATTGTTCAGGTCATCGATGAGGTTTCGAGGCGACTCGGTGAAGAAGGCCGTGTACTCGTACGCCCTTCGGGAACAGAACCGATTATTCGCGTGATGGTGGAAGGACCAGAGAAGGCTATCATTGAACAAGAAGCGCGTCAAATTGCGCAGGTCATCGAAGCAACATTAGGCTGAGCATCATCGTTTTCGACACTTTTCCGCCGCAGGGAACATGCGGTGCGGGGGAGTGTCGTTTTTTCATGTTTTTTAGACGTTATTGTCTTGAATGCATGGGGAAATCATGTATAATGATCTAGGATTCATGGATTCATGATCAGTAAGACTGTTGGACAAGGTTTTACATTGAAGGAAAGGGGTGGGGGATGTTGGCAACAGTGCCGATCATTCGCTTTGAACATGTTACGAAACAATACGATGATGATGACCCGATTCTTAAAGACGTAAGCTTCGAATTGGAACGAGGCAAATTTTACACGTTGCTCGGCCCTTCTGGCTGTGGTAAAACGACGATTTTGCGTTTGATCGCCGGTTTTATTCAGCCGACATCGGGTCGTATTTATTTTAACGGTCGCCTGATCAATGACGTGCCGGCGAATAAGCGGCAGGTGAACACCGTTTTTCAAGATTATGCCTTATTCCCTCACCTTGATGTCTTTGAGAATGTTGCGTTTGGACTGAGAGTTAAGAAATTACCGGAAAAGATAGTCCAAGATAAAGTTTTAGAAGCGCTGCGATTTGTGAACTTGCAAGGTTTTGAACGACGTAAAATTCATGAAATGTCCGGCGGACAAAAGCAACGCGTGGCGATTGCCCGGGCGATTGTCAATGAACCAGAAGTGTTGTTATTGGATGAACCGCTTTCGGCGCTCGATCTTAAATTGCGCACCGAAATGCAATATGAGCTGCGCGAGTTGCAACGGCGGCTCGGCATTACCTTTGTATTTGTGACACATGATCAAGAAGAAGCGCTGGCCATGTCCGATGAGATTTTTGTTTTAAATCATGGACGGATTGAGCAAAGCGGTACACCCCGCGATATTTATGATGAACCGATCAACCGTTTTGTGGCGGATTTTATCGGGGAATCGAACATCGTGCCGGGGGTGATGTTAGAAGATTATCTGGTCGCTTTTGGAGGGAAAACATTTCGCTGCGTAGACGGTGGTTTTCATCCGCGTGAGCCAGTGGAAGTGGTCATTCGACCAGAAGATCTGGAGCTTGTGCCACCCGATCAAGGGCTCCTGACCGTTACTGTCGAATCACTTTTGTTTCGCGGTGTACACTATGAGATGATTGGTCGCGATGAGGAAGGCAATCGCTGGCTCGTTCATTCAACAAAAAAAGCGCAGGTTGGAGAGGTCATTGGGCTTGATTTTGAACCGGAAGATATTCATATTATGCGGCTCGGTGAGTCGGAGGAAGAATTCGACCGGCGGATTGAGGCATACGGGGTGAGTACGGATGACGCGAACGCTTAAGTGGACACTCCTTGCACCTTATATGCTCTGGCTTGTCGTTTTTGTGATCATTCCCATCGCGCTTATCGCCTGGAATTCGTTTTTTGATCTGGAAGGGCGACTTACCCTCGATAATTTCGTCCGTTTTTTTTCACCGACCTATCTTAAGATGTCGTTTATATCGATCTGGTATGCTTTTTTGATCACGTTTATATCGCTTCTTGTCGCCTATCCGACTGCTTACGTCTTAAGCCGCACTCGGCATAAACAACTGCTCCTTTTGCTCATTATCCTGCCTTCCTGGGTGAACCTGCTTTTAAAAACGTATGCTTTTATGGGTATCTTTGGTATGTATGGTTTGGTCAATGCTTTTCTATCGTTATTTGGTATACCACCGCAGGAAATATTATTTACAGACTTTAGTTTCATTTTTGTTTCTGTTTATATCTTTATCCCTTTTATGATCTTGCCGATCTATAATGCCATGGAAGAGATGCCGCGGGGATTGATTGAGGCTGCTCAAGACTTAGGGGCTTCTCAGTGGACGGTTCTAAGACGTGTGATCTGGCCACTTACTTTGGATGGTGTCAAAACTGGCATTCAAGCTGTGTTTATTCCTTCTCTGTCTTTGTTTATGATCACCCGCCTCATCGCTGGCAATCGCGTCATCACCCTCGGAACGGCCATTGAACAACATTTTCTTGTGACACAAGACTGGGGGATGGGCGCAACCATCGCTGTTGTCCTCGTCGCCATGATGGTATTGACGATGCGTTTTGCGCAGACGACACCGAAGGCATGACGCAAGTGGAAGGAGGAAAGCGTATGGAAGCGGGAGGGAGCCGCTGGTTGGGACGACTCTATTTGATTGTCATGTTCATATTTTTGTATGTGCCAATCGCTTATTTGATTGTTTATTCATTTAATGCTGGCGGACAAATGCATCACTTTTCTGGATTTACACTTGATTGGTACCGTGAACTTTTCTCTGATACACGGCTATTGATCATCGTGCTCAATACCGTGATCATTGCGCTACTTTCATCGGCTGTGGCGACAGCGATCGGGACCATTGGGGCTATCGGTCTTTTTTTTCTCATGCAGCGACGGGTGCGGGAAAGCCTGATCACGCTTAACAATGTGTTAATTGTGAATCCAGATGTGGTCATTGGTGCGTCGTTTCTTATTCTTTTCACTGTCTTAGGCATTCAGCTCGGTTTTATTTCGGTGCTCATCGCGCACATTGCTTTTTCGATTCCGATTGTTGTCTTAATGGTTCTTCCTAAGCTCTATGAAATGCCCAAAACGTTAATCGATGCGGCCACCGATCTCGGTGCCCCACCGCGTCAGGTGCTGACGAGGGTCATCATACCTTTTATCACACCGGGGATGATGGCTGGGTTTTTTATGGCGCTCACCTACTCATTGGATGACTTTGCTGTCACTTTTTTTGTCACGGGGAGCGGTTTTTCAACGCTTTCCGTAGAAATTTATTCGCGAGCACGTCATGGGATATCGCTTTCAATCAATGCGCTCTCCACCATCTTATTTGGGGTGACCATGCTTCTCGTCTTCGGCTATTATTGGATCAGTCAGCGCGGTTTGCGGCGTGTGGCGCTTTGGGTTAAACGTTAGTGCCTTGTCGCCTTTCATTCCCACTTCGGGAGGTGTAGATGCATGCAAGGGATTTTACGATTGTATGTGTTTGTAGGCATTTTTGTCTTACTGCTTTGGTCGACGGTCGGCGCGGTAGAGCGCTACGCTTATCAGGCGACGAACGATGCCATCATTGTTTATAACTGGGGCGATTATATCGACCCAGATCTCATTAGCAAATTTGAAGAGGAAACAGGCATTCGTGTCATTTATCAGACCTTTGATTCGAATGAAGCGATGCTCGCTAAAATCGCTCAAGGTGGTACACCGTATGATGTGGCGGTTCCCTCTGAATATGCGGTAAGCCGCATGATCGCAGAAGATTTGCTCATCCCGCTGGATATGAAAGCCATTCCCAATCTCAAACATATTGACCCGCGTTTTTTAAATCAGTCGTTTGATCCACACAATCGCTATTCTGTTCCGTATTTCTGGGGAACGGTGGGTATCGTCTATAATAAGGACGTGCTAGGAGAAGGCGCGATTACCCGTTGGGAAGATCTTTGGGATGCATCGTATCGGAACAGTATTTTACTTGTCGATGGAGCGCGAGAGATTATGGGCATGGCGCTGAATAGTCTGGGGTATTCGTTGAATGATACCGAGGTCGAGCATCTTTTAGAGGCTAAAGCAAAACTTGATGAATTAACGCCAAACGTACGGGCCATTGTGGGGGATGAGATTAAATTTTTGTTAGAGACGGATGAAGCGACCATCGGTGTTGTTTGGTCCGGGGATGCGGCAGAAATTATGAGTGAGAATGAAGCGTTTGATTATGTTATCCCTGAAGAGGGGACGAACTTGTGGTTCGATAATTTTGTAATACCTAAAACAGCGCGTAATGTTGCAGGCGCACATGCCTTTATCAATTTTATGCTCGATGCAGAAAATGCAGCGATGAATGCTGAATATGTTGGTTATGCGACACCCAACTTGGCCGCACATACCTACCTGCCCGAATATGTGACGAACGATCGTCGTTTTTATCCGGATGAAGTCACACAAGCAAAGCTGGAAGTGTATCGTGACTTGGGGAAGGTGATGCTTGGTCGTTATAATGAGCTTTTTTTAGAATTTAAAATGCATCGTAAGTAAAAGCATTGTGCCTAAGTCGGTTGAACTGTCTATAAAAAATATCTTGCGCGACGTTCATAAAAGGAGTAAGATAGAAGCGACAAGTGGTCTAATCTCCATATATTGGAAAAACCTTTAATGTGGAGAGCGGGGGACCCGACCTTTTTTGGGGTTAATCTGCATACATTCGCAGAAGGATGAAATTCTCTGCCGTCCTACCCGTCAGCTAACCCCGTCGGCCTTTGCAGAGAAGCACCCAAGTCTTTTGTATTGTTAAATGGAAGGGAACTTATGTTCCTATTTTTACGATGCAAAAGGCTGATCGACAGATCGATCAGACGTTTTCTTTGGGGCTTCGGTCTTAAAGGAAAGGGTGTGGTCGATTTTTTTATGTAGACTTTGGAAAAGATAATGGGAAGATGAACGACTGCAACGACGATGCTTATGCTTTAGCGCTCAATGATGTTCAGAAAGGAGGCGTCCCGTCACGCGCATTCGAAGATGGGGCGGGCTAAGAAGTGATGTGGGATACGGATGTTGTAATGGTTCTTTTGTCAGCCGTTTTATTTGTGTTTTTCATGGGATTGATTCGCTGGTTTGATCCCAAAGAACGTGTTTGATATTTTTTTAACGGTATCGAATATGTTGTTTTATATATAGAGGAGATGAAAATGTGAGGATGTGGGGCGTTTCGATGCATCGTCGGTCAAACACAAGATCTGGCAAAGGTGGCGAGTGATGTGATTTTTTTACTGATGCTTTCGATGATGCTAATGTTTTATTTGATGTATGTCATCTGGCGTCCCGAAAAATTTTAAGCATGTGTTGCGTATCGTTTCTAAGGCTCAAGCTCATCGCTAGGAGGCGAACGGTCTGTGATTGATATACTGATGGTGATCGTCTTTGTGCTGTTGGTAACGGTTCTGATGGTGCTTGTTGGGACGTATATGTATCGTATTTTCTTTTTTAAGGAAGCACCGTTCGATCGGCTCTTTCTACCCATTGAACGAATCATCTACCGCCTTTCCGGTATCGACGAACACGCATCAATGAACTGGAAGACATATGCGGCTGCACTCGTTGTTACCAATTTTGTCATGATGGCCCTCATGTACCTCGTCTTACGTTTGCAGGCTTTTTTGCCTTTAAATCCTGCGGGCATACCCAATATGCCTCCGGCACTGGCTTACAATACGGCGACATCTTTTATTACAAATACGAACTGGCAAGCTTATAGCGGTGAAGTTGCCATGAGTTATCTTGCACAAATGCTTTCGATTATTTATCCGATGGTGACATCCGCTGCAACCGGTATCGTCGCTGCCGTGGCCATGGTCCGCGGTTTGACAGGGCGTTCAGCCTTCCTTGGAAACTTTTTTGTTGACCTTGTCCGTGTTTCTTTGCGACTTCTTTTACCATTATCGTTTTTGGTTGCCTTGGTCTTAGTTGCGGAAGGTGCGGTGATGACGTTTAAACCTTATGTTGTGGCAACAACATATGACGGCTCTGTCCAAGTGATTCCCCGTGGTCCCGTTGCGGCGTACGAGTCGATTAAACATATCGGGACGAATGGCGGTGGCTTTTTTGGGGCCAATGCAGCGCACCCCTTTGAAAATCCTTCGCCGATCACGAATTTGATTCATATGTTGTCAATGATGCTGATTCCCAGTGCACTGATTTACATGCTGGGGCTCGTACTCAAGAAAAAGAAACAAGCTTGGGTTCTGTATGGCGCGGTATGGTTTATTTTTCTTACGATGTTTACCATCGTCTATACAAGCGAGCGGATGGGTGTTCCAGCATTGACCGAGGCAGCGGTAACCGGTGGCAATATGGAAGGTAAAGAGGTGCGTTTTGGGCTGGCTGCATCGAGTTTATTTACGACAGTCACAACGGCTGCGACTACGGGTTCGGTCAATAACATGCATGAGTCGCTTACGCCGCTTGGAGGGTTCGTACCGATTGCCCAGATGATGCTGAATAATGTGTTTGGTGGTGTAGGTGCAGGTCTTATGAATATTTTGCTTTATGTTTTGTTGGCGGTTTTTCTAACCGGGCTCATGATCGGGCGCACGCCAGAGTTATTCGGGAAGAAAATCGAAACGCATGAAATGAAAATGATGGCCATCGCGCTTCTTACCCATCCCTTTATCATTCTTGTCCCTACAGCTTTGGCCTTGGCATTGCCGGGTCCGGTTCAGTCCATTTTAAACCCAGGCGCACACGGTCTTTCGGAAGTGCTGTATGCCTATGATTCTGGGGCAGCCAATAATGGCAGTGCTTTCGCCGGGTTAGATGCCGATACCGTTTTTTATAATACGACGATTGGAACCGTGATGATGCTTGGTCGTTTTGTATCCATCATTGCACTTTTGGCTTTAGCTGGTTCTATGGGGAGCAAGTTGGCCACCGAAGACAGTGCAGTGTCCCTTTCGACGGATACGCCTTTTTTTGGGGCGATCTATGTGCTCGTTGTTTTTATTATCGGTGCTTTAGCCTTTTTCCCGGTACTGGCCTTAGGACCGATCGGTGAACAACTCGTGATGTGGTTTCATTGAGGAGGACGGAGTAAGATGCGTGAACACATGGATCATAACATGCCAGGCCAAACGTCTGAAGGGCAAAAGCCAAAGGGTCAACAAAGTGCACCGAATCCGTTTAGCCTTCCGCTTTTAATACGGGCTATCCAAGATGCTTTCTTAAAACTTGATCCGCGCAAAATGGTGGCCTCTCCGGTCATGTTTGTTGTCTATGTCGGGATGTTCGTGGTGCTGTTACTGGTGATCAATCCCGATCTTTTTGGACCATCGGATGTCGGTCGTGGCTATAACCTAGCCGTTTTTCTCATTCTATTTTTGACGGTTGTTTTTGCCAATTTTGCCGAAGCGATCGCTGAAGGCCGGGGACGGGCACAAGCCGAGACACTGCGTCGTACGAAGACGGAAACGATGGCCAATCTCGTATTAAAAGATGGTACGATCAAAGTGGTTCCTTCGAACACGCTTAAAAAAGGGGATCTTGTACGCGTTCGTGAAGGTGAATTGATTCCGGCGGATGGAGAAATCATCGAAGGGCTGGCTTCGATTGATGAGTCGGCCATAACCGGTGAATCGGCGCCGGTGATCAAAGAAGCTGGGGGAGATTTTTCATCGGTAACGGGTGGCACACGTGTGATATCCGATGAGATTTTAGTGCAGGTGACGGCTGGGCAAGGGGAATCGTTTTTAGATAAAATGATCGCTCTGGTCGAAGGTGCGGTACGCGAAAAATCACCCAATGAGATTGCGCTCACGACGCTTTTAGCTGTGTTGTCCTTGATTTTCCTTGTCGTCGTCACGACCCTTGTCCCTATTGCACGTTATCTCGGTGTGACGATCGACATCGCCACACTTGTGGCCCTTCTCGTCTCACTGATTCCGACGACCATCGGCGCACTCCTTACGGCGATCGGGATTGCAGGTATGGACCGCGTGACACAGTATAATGTGTTGGCGATGAGTGGGAAGGCCGTTGAGGCGAGTGGTGATATTGATACGCTTGTTCTCGATAAGACCGGCACCATTACGTACGGAAACCGAATGGCTTTCGAATTTATTCCTGTGGGTGGAGCGTTGCAGCAAGATTTGATCGAAGCTTCGCTTTTGGCATCGTTGTATGATGAGACGCCTGAAGGGCGGTCTATCGTAGAACTTGCACGGAAAAAAGGCGCTAAGGTGGATGAGACCTTTATCGCTAAGTCAGAGGGCATTCCCTTTAGCGCGGAGACACGCACGTCTGGAACACGGTTTAGCGATGGTACGGTCTATTTAAAAGGTGCGGTGGATGCCATTTTGAAACAGCTCACGTCCAAAGGGAAACATATCCCTGATGATCTTCCTTCTAGCGCCGAGCGGATTGCTAAAGAAGGGGGGACACCGCTCGCTGTCATCAAAGGAGAGACGCTTTTAGGGCTGATTTATCTTAAAGATACAGTTAAGGAAGGCCTAAAAGAGCGTTTTGCTGAACTGCGTGCTATGGGCATTCGGACGATTATGTTGACTGGTGATAACCCCTTAACAGCAGCGACCATTGCCCAAGAAGCTGGCGTCGATGATTACGTCGCGGAAGCAAAGCCCGAAGATAAAATACGCGTCATCAAGGAAGAACAAGCACGTGGGCGGCGCGTCGCGATGACGGGTGACGGTACCAATGATGCCCCGGCTTTAGCGCAAGCAGACGTCGGTTTGGCGATGAATTCGGGAACGATGGCGGCAAAAGAGGCAGCCAACATGATTGATCTCGATTCGGATCCGACCAAGCTGTTGTCGGTGATCGGCATCGGGAAACAGCTGCTCATGACGCGTGGGGCATTGACAACGTTTTCGATCGCGAATGATATCGCCAAATATTTCGCCATCATTCCAGCGATGTTCATGTTGACCATGCCGGAACTTCAAATGCTCAACATCATGCAGCTTGCGACACCTCAGTCGGCTATTCTCTCGGCGCTGATTTTTAACGCGCTTATTATTCCAGCGCTTATCCCCATTGCCATTCGTGGGGTCACTTATCGGCCGTCTCGTCCAGATAAGCTTTTAGCACGTAACTTGATGATTTATGGCATCGGGGGGATTGTGGTTCCTTTTGTTGGAATTAAAATGATTGATCTGATCCTACATGGCTTGTTCGGTGTATAAGGAGGGGCGCAAGATGTTTAGTAAAGCGCTACGGTTGTCACTTCTCTTGTGGATCATCGTTGGGCTCGTATATCCTTTTCTTACCAATGTTTTTGCGCAAATGCTTTTTCCGTATCAGGCGAACGGTTCGCTGCTCGAAGAAGATGGTCTGATCCGAGGTTCACTTCGTATCGCCCAGCCTTATTCTGGTGATCAATGGTTTCACCCACGTCCTTCTGCAAGTCATTATGATGCGCTTGATTCAGGGGGGACGAATGCTGATGTCGCACGATCCGATTATCAGAGCGATGTCATCGCACGTGCTGAGGCGATTCGCGCCGAAAGTGGCGGCGTCGTGACGGAAGTGCCGAATGATCTGGTCACCGCATCCGGCTCGGGGCTGGATGCCGATCTTTCTGTGGCCGGCGCTCTTGCACAGATCCCCCGGATTGCGCGTGTGACAGGATTAAGTGCAGAAGAACTTCGGGCGCTGGTTGAGACGCATACGCATCCACGGGAACTTTATATGTTCGGTGAAGCACGTGTGAATGTCCATGAGCTGAATCAGGCCTTGCGCGCGCGTGGTGTACGATGAAAAGCGTAGGTGATTGGCATGTCTGATGAGACGTACGAAAAAGGAAGAAAATCGCCTGAAGAGATTTTAGCTGAGATAGAAAAAAGTGAGCGCGGATACTTCAAACTTTTTATCGGCGCTGCACCCGGTGTGGGTAAGACATATATGATGCTCCGAGAAGCAAACGATATGTTGAGTGAAGGCATTGATATTGTTGTCGGGATCGTCGAGACCCATGGAAGACGGCAAACGGCAGAGCAAATCGGTGCTCTGCCCGTTTTGCCTTTGAAGGAAATCCAATATAAAGGGCGGATCTTTAAAGAACTCGATGTTGAAGGTATTATTAAACGGCGGCCGCAATTTGTCATCGTCGATGAATTGGCGCATACCAATGTCCCTGGAAGCAAAAATAAAAAACGCTACGAAGACGTCATGGAGATTTTGGATGCAGGAATCAGTGTGCTTTCGACGATGAACATTCAACATTTGGAAAGCCTTCATGATACCGTACAAGAACTGACGGGCGTAAAAGTCAGAGAGCGTGTCCCAGATTGGATCTTGGATGAAGCGAATGAAATTCAGCTTGTTGATATTCCGGCAGAGAAACTGATTGAGCGTTTAAAAGCTGGGCACATCTATAAAAAAGAAAAAGTAGAGCAAGCGCTCCAAAATTTTTTTCGGCCGGGCAATTTAAATGCTCTGCGTGAACTGGCCTTGCGTGAACTGGCCGACGATGTCGATGAGCGATTAGAGCATTACAAAGAAGAGGTTGGACTGGAGGAGATGATCGGTGCCAACCAAAAAATTCTCGTCCTTGTTCACTACGGGAAAAATGCTGAACGATTGATTCGGCGCGGTTGGCGTATTGCGCAACGTTTAAAAACAGACCTCTACATTCTCAACGTGCCTTCGAAACCGGTTGATGCGTTAAGCGAAGAGGAGCGCAAAAAGTTACGAGAGATTGAAGCGCTGGCTCGAGCGCTGGAAGCAAAGTTTTATGTACGCGCCAAAGGGGGACGTCGAGCCGTCGATGTGATGATTGATTTTATTAAAGAGCATGGCATCACGCAAGTCGTTATCGGCGAATCGGCACGTTCCCGCTGGCAAGAGATTATCCGTGGATCGATTGCCAATCGAATTATGGAAAAGACAAAGTATGTCGATGTTTTGATTGTTGCCGATGGTGTAGAACGTTGAGTGGAATGTATTCTGCTCATTTGAAATCGACCCTACGTCCAATCATATAAAAGCCGCTCCCAGAAAGAGCGGCTTAAGCATGTCTCTTATGAACTGTTTATATGATGCGACGAGTTTGTCTGATTCAATCAGATGTTTATCCATAATACGGAACGAGGTGACGACCTTGAAGGCGGTAGTACCAAATATTCAGTTCTCCAATATGGCGAGAGATGGTTGCCACTTCATCCATTGCTTTAAAAAATTCGTCTCCCTCACTTTCTAGAACACGTGCGTAAGCTTCTTCGTATTGTTTTTCTAATGTTTTGATACGCTCGGGAATGATACCAGCGAGTTTTTCCAGCTTGTAACGTAGTGCGTCATTTTCGATGTGCTGCACTTCAATCGGAGCGTCGGTCAATGGAACTTCCAAATCGATCGTCTCATCATAACGGAAAGCCAATGCGTTCATCGACACGCCTCCTCTATCCTCTGTTATACAATATACGATGATCAATCTATCTATGTTATAACACATTGTTGTATTGAAGGCAATGATTTGAATAAAGTAATATGTGCGGAATGAATGTTAATCATGCACTATCATGGATCTTCACGATGCATTTGATGGTTGTCTACGAAATGTTCATATCAAAATAAGAACAATACCATCGAACATAGCTATTGATTCGATGAATTAATACGCTTAAAATGTGTTTAGACACTTTGTTCTGGAACGTTACAAAACGTCGTGTTATGAACATGACGCATAAAGTGTGAGAGATAAATAAAATAAAAAGGAGTGGAGCAGATGATGACACAGTTGGCGCAAGCCATCGAAAGTACACCGGCTTTGAAAGATGCTGCTTTTTATGTAGAAGGTATCTTAGAAGAAACGATTCGTCGCACGCCGGGGGAGGTTGAGTTTCATCAATCGCTTAAAGAATTTCTCCCCTCGATTGTTCCAGCGATCGCCGCTCATCCAGAATATATTCGACTCGGTCTTTTGGAACGGCTGGTCGAGCCAGAGCGAATGATCACGTTCCGTGTACCTTGGATTGATGATGATGGTCATGTCCGGGTCAATCGCGGCTATCGTGTTCAATTTTCAAGTGTGCTCGGGCCGTATAAAGGTGGGATTCGTTTTCATCCGACGGTCAATACGAGCATTATGAAATTCTTAGGATTTGAACAAATCTTTAAAAATGCTTTAACAGGTCTTCCGATCGGTGGTGGAAAGGGCGGTAGTGATTTTGATCCCAAAGGAAAATCAGAATTTGAAATCATGCGTTTTGCCCAAAGTTTTATGACTGAGTTTTACCGTTATATGGGGCCAGATATCGATGTCCCGGCTGGAGATATTGGTGTAGGCGCCCGTGAAGTAGGGTATATGTTTGGACAATATAAACGCATTCGCGGCGGTTTTGAGGCCGGCGCTTTTACCGGAAAAGGCGTCGGTTATGGAGGAAGTCTCGTGCGTAAAGAAGCAACAGGATACGGCTGTGTTTACTTTATCGATGAAATGCTTAGAACGCGAGATAAATCACTTGCGGGTGCGCGCGTTGTCATCTCAGGATCGGGGAATGTAGCCCTCTATGCTGCAGAAAAAGCAGCTTCTCTTGGTGCGACCGTCGTGGCCATGAGCGATTCGGATGGATATGTCGTCTCTGATGAAGGTCTTGATGTGCAACGCATGATCCAATTAAAAGAAGTGGAGCGGCGGCGCATTAAAGAATATCTCGAGTATGACAAGGCCGCACAATATCACGCAGGAAGCCGCGGAATATGGACGGTTCCTTGTCAGGTGGCTTTACCGAGCGCGACTCAAAATGAGTTGGATATCGAAGATGCCAAGGCCCTTGTCGAACATGGGGTATGGGCTATTGGCGAATGCGCTAACATGCCGACAACTTTAGAGGCAATAGAATATTTTATGGCAAACGATGTGCTCTTTGCGCCGGGTAAGGCAGCCAACGCCGGAGGTGTAGCCGTATCGGCATTAGAGATGGCGCAAAACAGTATGCGCATGTCGTGGACGGCCCATGAAGTTGAGGATCAGCTCCGACATATTATGCATCATATCTTTCGTCAGGCCCTCACCACAGCCTCACAGTATGGGATGCCTGGTAATTTGGTAGCTGGTAGTAATATTGCAGGGTTTATTAAAGTTGCAGAAGCGATGATCGCGCAAGGTGTCATCTAAAAGATTATTGTTGATCATAAAAACAAAATGTCGAAGCGTTACCCGATGGAAGGGAACGCTCTTTTTTTTATGGTTGTTTCCTTTATGGACCTAAGGCATAATAGGAACAGTAAAACGTAGGCAGGAGGATGTCCTTTGGAAGCGTTCATTGTTCACTACGGTCTATGGTTTTTATTTGTTGCACTGCTTGTTGAGATGATTGCTCTACCTGTACCGGGTGAGACACTCATGCTTTATACCGGATATTTGGTCAGTCAAGGCAATTTTTCTTGGGGATGGTCCGTGGTCCATGCGGCGATCGGAACGATGATAGGGATAACGATAGCTTATGCTATCGGGTTTCGATTGGGCGAACCATTTATCCGTCGCTTCGGACGATGGGTGCATCTCACGCCAGAACGTTTTGAACAGGCAGCGCGATGGTTTGATCGTTACGGTTATCCGTTGATTGCGGTTGGCTATTTTATTCCTGGGGTTCGGCATGTGACGGGTTACTTTGCTGGCATGATGCGCGTTCCGTATCATCATTTTGCTTTTTTTGCTTATTTGGGAGCTTTATTTTGGACCATGCTCTTCATTTCGCTCGGTAAATGGCTTGGCGCAAGCTGGCACCTTTATCACGCAGCGATCACTCGATATGCGTGGTGGGGTGGCATTGTCTTGGCGGTTGTCGTTTTTATATACCTTGTCGTTCAGTATTATCGACAACGCATATTGCATCGAGAGCAGTTATGGATCGAAACACTTTTATCAAGTACCAAAAGCTTAAGGCGTATTCGTATACGCTTGATCGCTGGTCTATTTCTTGCATTGATGTTATCGTTGTTTCTCGCTGACTGGATCGAAGATGCACTTTCACATCAAACTGGCCCCTTTGACCAAGCGGTGACGCGCATTGTTATCGGGATGCAGGAGGATCTTGGTTTTTTAGCTTTTAACAAAGCTGTACTGCTCGTCTCTTTACCGACGCTTCTTGTCGTGGGGACGATCGTTTTGGTTTTGATATGGCGCTATACGGCGACTCCGAGAATCGAACTCGTTTTTTTTGCTGTGCTGTTTTTTGGCGCGTATGGTCTTCATCGTTATGTTGGGCTTACGACTTATGCGTCGATGTGGAGTGGATGGCTTAAGTTTCCTGATAGCACCATGTTTTTAGCGATAAGTGTTTGGGGTTATACACTGTATCTTTTCATCCGTATCTTTTTTTCTCGAACAAAAAAGAAAGTGCTGTGGTCCGTTCTTCTGAGTCTCATGATTGTTTTCTATTGGTTGTATTTGATGATCGGACAAATATTAGCGGGCATCAAACCGAGTGCTTTGGTAGCTGGAGGTGTGTTCGGGTTGATTTGGCTGATTTTGAATGTACTGACGCTGGAGATGATGCGTCATATTCAAGAAGAGGTCGAAAGACGTTTGTCCCATTCATAGGAAGCGAGTCCTATCTTAATAGTCGGGGAAGCCTATGGTATCTAAGATTAAAATACGATAACTTTAGACAAAGAGTGCTCTTTTTCGTCATGGTTAAAACGTCATAGGAGGTGTGTGGGAGGGGGGCGTGTGCAAAGCAGTGGGTTGTATGGTCATGAATTTGATTGGCTGATGTTAACGCAACATAGTGATATGCTTGCTTGCGTCGTGACCGCCCCCCAACAGGAAGACTCTACGTACAGCGCTCTTCAAGTGCTGGCTGCCCGCGGCGCAGGTCTGTGGCGATATGGGTATACACAGTCATCCATTATTGGGAAAAAGGTCGGTGATGTTTTTCCTGTGCATGTCGCGCAGGCGATAGAAAAGGCTGTTGATGTGGTGGCGACGTTTGATCAAGCGACGTGGACGGAAGTAGACTGGGCGGGTGATCATCTTTTATGTGTATGCATACCCGTGCGTGTGAATGGTCGACTTACGTATATTGAAATCAATATGATCCCGAATGTGGTCAAGAGAAGAGGAGGAGGCTCAGATCTTTCGATGAAAACCATGACGATGGATCGTGCGGTCAAAGAACGCGATTTTAAAAGGATTCGTTTGATTCAAGATCTTATGTCAGGTGTAACACCGGATATGTTGATACGTTGGTTCGAAGATGCCGGTCGAAGTAAAGAACATAAAGACTGGCTTTTGACGATGAAGTCGGTATTGGATGAAGTCTTAAAGCAGTGGCAAGAATCATCTTATCAAGTCGAATCAGTAGAGGATTCTGTTCATACAGTAAACTTCAAAGACAAAGATGTTCCTAAGGAAAGGACTGAAAAGCATACTGCGGAGCAAAGCTTTGATGCTGAATGGCAAGAAGAATGGGTTAAACAAAGGATTGATCGCTTTCCACACCTTACGGAACGTGAAAAAGAAGTTTTGTGGCATATTGTTTCAGGTAAACGCAATCGGGAGATCGCAGAGGCGCTCTATATTAGTGAACATACCGTGAAAAATCATATCTCTAATATTTTTTCGAAACTTGGTATCAAAGACAGGATGCAGTTGATAGCATTGATTTACCGCGCGTAAACGTTTTCAAAAACGGCTGGCCAAAACGTCCTCGATCGTGTACAATAAATGTAACTAAGGACCTAGATGTTCTGTGATTTTCTAACCATCGTTCCTGTATCATATGGAAGGTTACAATTGTATAAGAGTGAAAGCTTCTTGACAAAGGTACACCATTCGAAAGAATGGGTCGCAAAGCCGTGAGCCTAAAGCAGTAGATGGTCTACTGTTATGGTTGTCTGGTTGCCGGATGCGTGACGCGCGGTGTGTCTTTGTGGGCACACTTTTTTAGTTTTTGAAATCGGTTTTAGCCAAGAAAGGTGATTTTGTCTTATGGCAATGGAAGAGCGTCACATCAAAAAAATACGTTGGGACATCAAGCCGGAGAAAATTGTTGCCACATTGTCTGAAGCCAATGATGATGGACTTAAGACAATGGATGAGACTTCGGAACATGTGTGGACCCCAGGTGGCTGGACATTAGAACGTCTCATCCAGTATTTGCAAAAGCATGGCGTCCGACATGGCTATAATTATACAAGTATGAACGAGTTTTTAAAAGGACAAGTAGGTCCATATGTGCTCGCTCAGGCCACCCCGTCCCACCATGGAGAAGATGCTCGTGTGGAATGGATGGTCGAGATCGAAGATCGCGATCTGCGCACAGATGTAGATGAGGAAGATGCGATTGATTACCGAGCTTTAAAGATGCGCCCGAGTGTGCCTGCGCATACAGCTTTAGGGCGCATCATACCACCCAAAGCAGGCAAGCCAGGTGAAGACGTTTTTGGTCGTCCACTCTTGCCCAAACCGGGTCGGGAACTCGATATCGTATCTGGCGAAGGCGTAAGCGTTGACGCGTCCGAGGGTGTTATTTATAGTACGCGTGCGGGTTATCTCAATGTTAAACAAAAAAAGCGTCGTGTATATGTACAAGTCTCACCGGTCCATACGCACCGTGGCAATGTTTCACTCGCCACGGGTAATATCGAACTGCATGGATCGCTTGTGATTCAAGGGGATGTAGAAGAAGGCATGCGCGTTTGGGCCAGTGAGGACGTACGGATCGAAGGAAGTGTCCATTCTGCTCAAGTGATTGCAGGTGAAGCCCTTGTGGTGACTGGGCCGGTCTTTCGTTCTGCAGTTATTTCTGGGACAAAAGATTTATCTCCCCTTGGGATTCGTGCTTTAAATGATTTGAAACATGCACTCATTCGGCTCCTACGCTTATTGGAGCAAGTGCGGATGAATCCTACGGTGAGCAAACGATTGGAAGATCCGCGGTATTTCGAAAGTATTATTCGTAAACTTGCAGAAAACCAAGATAATCTCTTAAAAAATGCTTTAAAAACATTAAGGCCTTTTTGGGATAACCTTATCCGAAACAACGAAGAGGGTAAGGAAGACAAAAAAAAGTGGCTGATGCTCTGGCGCCTTTTTATTGGCTCGTCTTTTAGCCAGACACAGCCACCCATGCTTTTAGATTTTACTGAGGCTGTGCGTATGGTCGTCGATGTGAGCGAGCGTTTCCCGGATGGACTGGTCGATAAATCGAGCATTATGCTGCGCTATGGGCAAAATGCCCATATCTTTGCGCTGGGAGATGTGCACATCGGCGAAGGGGTGTACCTCAGTGAGATTCAGACGTTTGGACATCTTAAAGTACGTGGTTTCGTACGCGGGGGGACGATCGTCGCAGAAAATGGTGCTCAGATCGAAGAAGCGGGATCGGAGGCTGGTGTAGAGACAGTGATCAAAGTAGGACGCGAGGCGCGCGTCTATTTTACGCGCGTCTTTCCAGAGGTCACCGTGATGATCGGTGATCAGACGTATCGTTTTACAGAAGCGCGTCAAAACGTCCGCCTCCTGCTGCATGACCATCATATAAAAATGGATGTCGTTTAATCAATGTGTGATCCATGGGTGTCGGCGGCTTCCCAGTCTGTATGAAAACTGCCTGGACGATCGATGCGCTCGTACGTATGCGCACCGAAAAAGTCGCGTTGTGCTTGAATAAGATTGGCAGGAAGATAGGCGGCGCGTAGACTGTCATAGTAAGAAAGCGCAGCGGATAGCGCTGGCACAGGTAAACCAATGCTCACGGCATAACGCACCGCATGGCGCAAATAAGGTATCGCTGTTTGAAGTCGTTCGACAAAATAAGGCGCGAGCAGCAGATGATCCTGAAACGTTGGATCATCATAAATGCGTACGATATCGTTTAACAGGCGGGCGCGGATGATGCAACCGGCACGCCAGATGCTGGCAATATCACGCAACGGCAATTTCCATTGGTAGACCTCTCCCGCCCTTTTAAGCAGGTTAAACCCTTGTGCGTAGGCAATCATTTTTGCGGCAATGAATGCTTCATGAAGCGTTAAAGTCCATGTTTTGATGTCCTCGGACGACATGGTTTGAGGAAGTTCGTCTTTTAAGACTGCCGGTTGCAATATAGACGCAGCGCGCAGGCGATCTTCTTTCAATGCGGAAAGAACTCGAGCAAATACTGCCTCGCTGATCACCGAAAGGGGCACGCCTTGTTCTAAGGCTTCTTGGGCTGTCCATCGGCCTGTACCTTTTTGTTGAGCGCGGTCAAGGATACGATCAACAAGCGGTTCACCGCTTTCAGGATCTTTTACTCTTAAGATGCGTGCTGTGATTTCGATTAAGTAACTAGAGAGTTCGCCTTGATTCCATGTTTCAAAAATGGATGCTAAAAAATCTGAGGTCGTCTTTAAACTGTGCTTTAATAAATGGTACACTTCGGCGATGAGTTGCATATCGGCATACTCAATCCCGTTGTGTACCATTTTGACATAATGGCCCGCACCTCCTTCACCCAAATATGCCACACACGGATGGCCTTCGTATTGAGCGGCAATCGCCTCTAATATGGACGCAACACTGGTATAAGCGCGGAGCGAACCCCCGGGCATCAGAGAGGGCCCAAAGCGTGCTCCTGTTTCTCCACCAGAGATACCGAGTCCAAGGAAATGGATGCCTTTAGCTTCGAGTGCTTTGGCTCTTCTTTCTGTATCGTGAAAATAAGCATTACCACCGTCGATGAGAACATCTCCCGAAGTGAGATAGGGTAGAAGACTTTGAATCACATCATCCGTTGCTGTTCCAGCTTGTACCATGATGAATATTCGGCGCGGAGCATGAAGATGCGTAACGAACGTCTCAATAGCGTCATATCCACGGATGGGAAGTGCTCCTTTTTCCTCTAATAAGGCATCTGTTTTTTCTTTGGAACGATTGTAGACGGCGACGGTAAAACCATGCTCAGCGAGATTTAAGGCCAGATTTTTACCCATAACGCCAAGACCATACACACCGATATCGGATCCCATGACTCATCACCCTTCTAATGCGTATCCATCTTTTGTTATTGTCGCACGAGAAAAACAAAAAGGCAAACCGATGGTTGGTGATCTCCACTCACCGTAAAAGAGGTGGGCTTTCCCGAAGTTTATTGTAGACGTCATGTAACATGTCAGAGCTTTGTCAAGGAAACGTTTATACCTTGTCACAGTTAACCGCTTTAAAGTCACCGCAAATGCTTCAAAGGGTGCTACAATAAGGCTAAAGCGAGGCACGGATAAATGTTCTTATTTGATATTCATGATCATCTATGGTTGATTATCAATCGCATAACCTATCCGTGTCTACCGCATCATTTGATCAAGGAGGGAAATAACGTATGCTGGACGTCCTTCTCTTAAGTCGTATTCAGTTCGCGGTGACCATTATTTATCACTTTCTTTTTGTCCCGCTGACGCTCGGACTTGTCTTGTTGGTGGCCATTATGGAAACGCTTTACGCCTCTACAAAACAAGATCTTTATCGCCGTATGGCGGACTTTTGGGGCAAACTCTTTGTGATTAATTTTGCCCTTGGTGTTGTGACCGGGATCACAATGGAGTTTCAATTTGGAACGAACTGGTCTGAGTACTCAAAGTTTATGGGAGACATCTTTGGTGCGCCGCTAGCGATTGAAGCGTTGGTTGCCTTCTTCTTAGAGTCAACCTTTATCGGCATCTGGATTTTTGGACGCGAACGTTTCCCTAAATTAAGAGCACTTTCAATGTGGATGGTGGCATTAGGAACGACGCTGTCTTCGCTTTGGATTATCACCGCCAATGGTTTTATGCAAAACCCAGTTGGATACACCATTGTCGATGGTCGAATTCATTTAGAAAATTTTTGGGCGGTGTTGTTTAATCCTTACGTTTGGTATATCTTAATGCACACGCTCGTTGGAAGCTACATCGTCGGCAGTTTCTTTGTCCTTGGTGTGAGTGCATATCACTTGGCACGCAAACAACATGTTGAGTTTTTCAAGAAATCTTTCCAAATCGCCCTCATTTTGGCCATGATTGCGACCATTTTGGCACCGATTACCGGTGATTTATCTGGTAAAAATGCTGCCCGTGTGCAACCGGCGAAAGCAGCGGCGATGGATGCCATTTGGGAATCGGGAACGGGGGTAGCGTTTGAACCATTTGCCATTCCTGATCCCAAAAATGAACGCAATCTGCTCTCAGGGATTAAGATCCCCTATTTAGCAAGTATTTTATTCACCAGCAATTGGGATCCGAATGGCTATATTTTAGGGCTTAAAGATATTCCTGTTGATGAACGTCCACCGGTCGCCTTGACCTTTTGGAGTTTCCGCACGATGGTTGGATTGGGTCTTTTCTTTATCGTTGTTGCGTACTATGCGTTTTATTTGCAGAGGAAACGTAAACTGCTCGAGACAACATGGTTCTTACGTGCACTGCCCTATATGATTCCGCTACCATATGTGGCGATCAATCTCGGTTGGGTCGTGACGGAAGTGGGGCGACAACCGTGGATCGTCTATGGTCTTATGAAAACGAAAGATGCAGTCAGCCCGATCGCCATTGGGGATATCCTCTTCTCTTTAACTGGATTGGTTATTTTTTACACATCCCTTATTGTCGCTGACGTCTATCTTTTGCGTAAACACGCCATCGCTGGCCCTGAACCGGCTCAAGAAACGCAAAGTAAACCACGCACAGGTGGTCAAACAGGCATGAAACCTGCTGAGGTCTAAGGAAGATAAAACATGGCGATTGAAATGGTAGATTAAGACAAGGAGGGTACGCGATGTTCACACATGAAACGCTGGCGATTATCTGGTTTGTTCTTTGGGCGGTACTGTGGATCGTCTATTTTGTACTCGACGGATATTCGCTTGGTGTCGGGATTTTGTTTCCATTTTTACAACGTTCGGAGCAAGAAAAGAAACAACTGCAAGAAACTATTGGCCCTTTCTGGAATGGCAATGAAGTCTGGTTGATTACGGCGGGAGGTGCAACATTCGCCGCATTTCCCCTCGTTTATGCGAATATGTTTAGTTATTTGTATGTGCCCTTGTTTTTGATTCTCTTTGGTCTTTTTTACCGGGCCACCGGTCTTGAATTCATGAGTAAAGATGGTGGTCGATTCTGGAAGTGGAGTTGGAAGTGGGCCTTTTTTGGAGGAAGTTTTGCTGTCGCATTACTGCTCGGTGTGGCTTTTGCCAATATGTTTTACGGATTGTCCTTTACAGCAGAAGGGTCGCAAACATCGCTGTTAACACTGTTAAATAGTTATGGGATTTTAGGTGGGCTGACCTTCCTAGCGTTTGCGGTTCAGTCTGGAACCAACTGGATAGCGCACAAAGTGAGCGGTCCGCTTGAAAAAAGAGCTGAGCGCATGGCACCAGTTGTCTGGTTTGTAACGACAGGCCTTTTTGGAATCTTTCTGACGGCAACAGCCAATCAGACGACGATTCTTGAAAACTTTAATCGTTACCCGCTGCTTTATATCGTGCCGGCATTGGCTGTCATCAGTCTTCTTCTCGTGATTTACTTTGTTTTAAAACGTCAACATTTGTTTGCATTTTTCGCCAATGCCCTGGTCATTGCTTTGACCATGGCCACTGGGTTTATTGGTATGTTTCCGCGGATGCTTATCTCACGTACCGATCCAGCAGCTTCGATTACGCTTTATGAGGCAGCAGCGAGTCAGCTCACCCTTTCCATTATGTTTTTTGTAGCCATGGTCTTTGTGCCCATCGTCATCTTGTATCAGCTTTGGGCCTATCGACTATTTCGCGTAAAAATTACGCCAGAGGATGCAAAAGGATACCATTAATCATCTCACTTCCATTATCGATAGCCACCATGCTTGACATCATGTGCTGCGATCATAGACGATCTATGATCGCAGCTTTTTTTGTTGACTCCTTTTTGTTGACATCTGACTCGGAGAGATGTATAATAACAACGTAGTTTACCAATGGAAACATTATTGCTATAAGACGAACATTCTGAGCCAATGAAGTTTAATGATCACGTTCTAACCGTAAAATTAAAATACACCGATGCATCGAGCACAGATGCTTCGCAATGGTGATGAGGAGGGGCAATCATTGTTAGAAGAACAAAGCACCGTCTATCCAGCAAAAGATGGAGGCAAGCAAGGGGCGGGTGCGCACCTTGAGGATACGGAGCATGATAAAAGGCGGCACGACGCAGCTGAACGAGCGCTTTATGAAGGTAGGCGTGGTTTGCGCGGTCTTATCCCTTTTTTAGGTCCTGCTTTTATCGCTTCGGTTGCTTACATTGATCCGGGTAATTTTGCAACCAACATTGCCGCGGGTTCGACGTACGGATATATGCTCCTTTGGGTTGTGTTTGGTGCAAACCTC
>JAVERJ010000255.1:0-3286 GCA_034007185.1 Candidatus Carbonibacillus sp.
ATACATTCGTGCTTCCCTCTAAATTGGATACATTCACCAGATCGCTCCGGATGTATCCAATCTTACCGTCTTCTGTTGCAACACGATACCAATGGAGCGCTGTTTTTTCTGGACCATCGTCAGGGCTCAACACGGGACGCATGTAGGGCACATCATTGCCCCATGTCTCAAGTCCATGCGCACTGATGCCACCAGCATTGCTCGAATAAACGGCTGAAGCCAATTTGCCTTCTATGGTTAAGACTTCACCGCGTGTCGCATTCACCGCTTTACGTACATTCGCGCCCTCACGCTCAACCCCGGTATAAGCCTGATCATACGTCGTATCCGAAATATGCGCAATATTATATTTGATGCCGCCACCGATTAAATACGTACGGGCCAAGACGGCCTGAGCCTTGAGTGCCTCAAGGGGCCAGCCATCTGACATCTCTGTACCGACAACGCCATACAAATAAGCTTCACGAGGGAGACCGTTCAATACCGCCAGTCGATTCCCATAACGCGTTAAGATCATACGACCACGATAGCTTCTTCCATCGACACCTTTTTCTTCAACGGTGATCGTTCCACCATTTTTTTCTTGTACAGAAAGCATCACGCCTTGAAGCGGCACGTACAGATGATCGATGGATCGTGTCTCGTTATCAAAGAACAAATCTTCCCCCATGCGTATGAGCGGTGTGTCCGGGGAAATAAAGTCTTTTTGCTCTTTAGCGATGCTTACCGATTGCAACCAGGCGGGAACGTAGGCTGTGATCTCGCTATCAAAGTTGATGAGACTGCTTTGATCAGGAAGCGCACCGACAACGACAGTATATAAAACGTTGTTGCTATCTCCTAGCTTGGCACCGAGCATCGCCTCATAACCATCCGCTTGCACCCGCTTTGCCAAAGCGTACGCTTGTTGCATATCCGCCGTATATCCTAACGATACACCGTACGGTCCACGCATTTTGATACTAGAAAGATCGCCACGCACTTGTTTGAGGACGGCTTGATAACTCGGAAGTGCTTGTTTCAGCGCTTCAACGCTTGCAAAATGTGCTGTATCGATGTGATAATGCAGCGTGCCCCCAACCATGGTACGACGCACCACATGGTCAAGATTTTTACTGCTTAAAGCCATCGAAAGATTTAAAATTTCTTGCATCTTTTGTTCCTCAACATCTAAAAGTTCGGCGTGGTAAGCGAAGAGACTCGCTTTCATTTTTTTTATCTGATCCCCCGATGACCCGAAGGACAGCGCGCCACCTAAAGACACTTTTTCATTGGGGACGAGTTGGACGATGAGTGATCCATTGCTGTTGCTAGGACTCAATGTGACGACATCCCGCACCGGTAACGATCGATTTTTCCACTCCATAAAAAGCGCCACCCGCACTTCTGGCCCCATATCATTTTCTTGGCCATAGATGATAAGTGGCAGGACAAAGGAAAGGACAAGAAGTACAGCAATAATAATAATGATGGCTTTCCGTAACATGTCCACCTTCCTTTCAGTAATATGTTACAACCATTTTTCGAACGCTTTCGGAACGGCTACGTGCTCCTTTCGCTGATGAGACTATTTCATCAGCCGCAAAATAAAAAAGAATAACGTTAATACAAGACTGAGAAGAAGCGAGGTCATCAAAGGAACATACACATGCGTTTCGCCCACTTTCCAGTGCAAATCACCTGGTAAGCGAAAAAGAGGCATCCGTTTTAACCCGCGTTCCCATAATAACCCGATGATGATAAGTGCCACACCCAATGTGATCAACAGTTTCTCCATCACACATCACCTTCTTTAAGCCCGAGATAGCGATAAGCCTCCTTTGTAGCGATGCGTCCTCGCGGTGTTCGTCCGACAAACCCAAGCTTTAACAAATACGGTTCGTATACTTCTTCTAAAGTCTTAGCATCTTCACCTAAAGTCGAAGCGAGCGCTTCTATCCCCACAGGGCCACCGCCGTAGACTTCAATTAAGACCTTTAAAAAACGCATATCGAGATGGTCTAATCCATACGGATCAATTTTAAGCCGCTCCAGTGCATAAAGCGTGAGGTCTTCATCAATGCCTCGGCGCCCATCCACCTCAGCAAAATCACGGATACGTTTTAGAAGTCGATTGGCAATGCGCGGTGTCCCGCGTGAACGTTCAGCAATCGCCAGGGCCGCATTTTTTTCAATCGCTATCGCCAAACGTTCGGCCGAGCGCTCAATAATGTGTCGCAGTTCATGTGCACTATAGTAATCAAGCCGCTCTAAAACCCCAAAACGGTCGCGAAGTGGTGCAGTAAGAAGACCCGCTCGCGTGGTTGCACCAATGAGTGTAAATGGTGGTAAATCCAGCCGAAGGGTGCGAGCCGAAGGACCTTTACCTATCACGATATCGATCACATAATCTTCCATGGCTGGATAAAGGACTTCTTCCACAGCACGTGATAGGCGATGAATTTCATCAATAAAAAGGACATCGCGTGGCTCGAGACTGCTTAAGATCGCCGCAAGATCACCAGAGCGTTCAAGCGCAGGACCAGATGTTGTACGAATGTTAACCCCAAGCTCTGCAGCAATGATTTGGGCGAGCGTCGTTTTACCTAGCCCTGGTGGACCGTAAAGTAAGACATGGTCGAGTGCCTGTCCACGTTTTTTGGCCGCTTCGATATAGACCCGAATGTTTTCTTTAACCGCCTGTTGCCCAATATATTCATCGAGCGTTCGAGGTCGAAGCGAAAAAATCTCCTCATCCTCAGGTAACCATTCTTGAGCGATCATTCTTTCGATCATCACGGGGAACCTTACAATGTCGCCAAGAGAGACGGTGGATCGGATCGACCCGTTTAACCTTCACCCCATCCCTTGCTAGCAACACCTAAGGCTCATCACCTCCACCCACTTGCTCATCCCTTGGCATGCGCTAGATACTTGAGGGCTTGTTTTAAATACTGTTCGAGGGAAGGTGTTTGATCTTCCCCTTCCGCCACGGATGCACTTTTTATGTACTGAATGGCATAAGAAGCTTCTTCTTCTCGAAACCCTAAAGCTTGTAAGGCTTCTTGAACGTACAGTGCCCAATAGACAGGGGGCTCCGATCGATGCGCTGGGGTATCACGTTCGACTTCGCTATCCGCTGTAACGATCGTGTCGGTTGAATGTGCATGTGTCTGAACGACATGCGCCGTCTCTTCATAAACAGGCCAAAGATCTTTTAATCTATCTTTTAATTCTAAAATCAATCGTTTGGCTGTTTTCGGCCCGATTCCAGGCACGCCCTTTAAACGCCCGCTATCTTCTTCTA
>JAVERJ010000254.1:0-3286 GCA_034007185.1 Candidatus Carbonibacillus sp.
AAGAAATAAAAATCGTTGCCAGAGGGTACCGAAAATTCCAAAACTTTAGAAGTGCTATCCTGTTTTTTCATGGCGGTTTAAATCTTTACCCACAAAAATGGTAGTAGAACCTTTTTAGTAATAATTTCTTCATACTCATTAAAGGTTGCATCAACATTATATATTGTGTCAATGATATTTCTATTTAATTTGATAATTGATGAAACATTTAAATATCCTAATTTATTATAAACTTCATATTCATCTATGATTTGATTTTCACGTAAAAGATTAATCTGATTATAATTGAAGGAGTGTTTTCCTCCAGAATAAATTATTAGAACATCCTTGCTAAATGTATTATTATTAAGTTGATTAAAATAGTGCTCATTACATGGCTTACAACCTTTATTGTTAAAGAAAAATATATAGTTATAAGCAGTAATATCCTTTTCAAATTCTTTCATTGTGAGATTATACAATTTTTCAAATCTGATAGAAGTCTTTTCATTTTCCTTTGCTATCTCAGAGTTTTTATAATTTGTATTTCCTTCACTTTTGCATGAGGGAAATATACCAAGTATTATTATGCTAATTAAAAATTTTAAATAAGGTATATTGCGTAAATTCATAGCTTTCTTTTATGCTTTTAGATTGATTCTTTAATAATATCCCATCTTTTGTGGGAAAAAGTTCTTGAAAACAGTATTCATTCTTGTTAAAAAAGAATTCTCCTAATTGGTTGTAGTTTGTATCAAGTAAAATAATTGTCCAGTCTCTCTCAAAAGAGAGATTGTTTTGTAAATTAAATTCAAGGTTAGGTAATAATGTTGTAACATAAATTAGGTTTCTGTATTTGTCAAAAGTGACGTTATAAATTATCCCGTTGTGAAAGATTGATTCTTGCCTCTGCTTTATATATTCTTTCTTGCCTTTTTCACATGAATACAACTGCAATAATGGAACTTTTAAAGCAGAGTGTTCAGACTTAAGTTTTATTTTATGAGCCTGTTTATTAAAGTCTTCATCAACTATATATATATAATCGGAGTTAGCATGTATAAGTGCTGGTTTATTATTATCTAAAAAAACAACTTTGGGATAATGAGATGAGGAGTTTTGTGCGTTTTTTACAATAAACTGTCTAATAAAACCTTTTAATTTCTGTTTCCCTTTAGGATTTTCACCGAATAGATTTGTAAAAATAAATACACTTTCTTCATTAATAATTTGTGTTAAAAGTAGATTGTCAAATTCAATAGCATTGTCAATAATTTGTATTTCAGGATACTTGTAGCCAGTAATAATTAACTCGCTTTCATATAAGACAGAAGAGTTGTAAAACCTATAATTGCTATTTGGTAACAAGTTTTCCAATAATATAGTTTTATTATACCCTTTACATTTTGTAATTAAATGAACCTCGCCGGGTCTATTATTAAAAAGTATAATCGTATCAATATTAACAACATGTAGGTTTTGTGCTTCTATATAGTCTGGTAAATCTATTACGAAGAGTTCTTCATTTTCAAGATTGCGGATTTCAATTCTTTTGTTTGTTTGGCTAAAATAGTTAATTGCAAATATTCCATCTGCTTCAATAATGAGATCGGTTCTACATGGTTTGAACTCATGAAAATTAAAATATGACCTTTCAGTTTCTATGAGAAGAACTTTATTGTTACTGTTATTTGTACAACTATAAAGAAAAATAATAGCAATGAAAAAATTGTATAATATACACACTAATTTATTAACTATCATATGTTTATTAATTTTTGAGTAAGAAAATGTAAAGAAACTATAAAAACAATACTTTAGTAAGTGAAATTTGTCATATAGTTTCTTTACATTAAAAAAAAATTACAATTCTGAAAATAACCATGCTCCGTATACATCCGACTCCTCAAAATCCAAAATAGGTTTTTCTAAAGTAATGAGCCAAAAATTATTGTTATCTACTATGAATTTAGCAAATAAATCTCCTTTTATTATTTTATCCAAGACGGTTATATCAAATATATAATTCGATAAGAAGTCCTTGTGTTCTTGAATAACAATTGAGTTTTCAAGAAAACTGTTAGATTCATTCTCAATCACAAAATCATTGATACTTGTAGATTTACCAGGAGTAATAATAATAATTGTACAATTAGTTGCAGGAGGATTACAATCAATCCTACCTTCTAAGTCATAAAAGAATGTTTCAATTTCATGAGGCGGTAAGGTTGGAGACTTACTTACAGATTCGCTGACGGTAAGATTCTCTGAATAAAACTGGCTGTTTTCATCGTCAGAACAAGAGTTAAACACAATTAAAAATACTGTTGTGATACAAAATGCAATAAAATATTTTTTCATAAGAATTATATTTATGGTTAATAATGATACAAATATATGCAATATATCTACATTAAGCGAACGAGTTGAATGTGTTATACAACATGTGTGTGTTGAAAAGACATAATATAAGTGTGATAATATTATACGAAGTCGATAAAAGCATTGTTTAATGCTATTCTTTTTTTAGCATCAATTGTAAATCTAACTACAATTTCGACAATCTATTAAGTTACGAGGTCTACCACTGAACGGTAACGTTTGGCAATAAGAAACGTAGGGCATTTCGAAGCACCTATCTATCAAGCTACCAAGTCGTTTATTAAATGTTATTTCGTTCAAAATTAGCATTTTTTGCCCTATGTTTTTTATTGCGTGTTAGCAACTTTTGTTTAATTAAAAAGTAAATTCACCCATAATTTGTTTCCTTTCTTTTCTACTTAACTCCTTTTTTGATAAAACTATCATTTTAATCAAGTATTTCTCGTTTTCAAAATGAGATTGAACAATTTTAGCTTCATAAATATATCCTACCTGAAAACCAAAATTCTCTTTATTCTTTAAAACAAAATCCTTTATTTCTTTTTCCGTTTTTATTTCATATTTGTATCCATCTTCATCTAAGTAAAACCTAAGATTAAAATCAGAATAATTGACTTGTAGTGTATCTGTACAATCTATGTATTCACCATATACCTTGGGGGCTTCAATGTTTTTTATACTATGTTTTAGACTTCCTGACAAACCTTTTGCCATTTGTTCACAACCATCGTTCAATATTTCATACTTGACATTTGCATAACCGCTTCTGTCATGTTTCCATTTTATAACTATATAAAAGTCTACATTATAATTATTTGACGTACAACTATAAAATGAAGATTGTGGAATTATTTGCTTTAATTTTGTTCTAATTTCTGTGAAAATTGATTCTGAATAATCTGTTTCGTTTAATTCGCAAACTTCA
>JAVERJ010000256.1:0-3282 GCA_034007185.1 Candidatus Carbonibacillus sp.
GACATGATCCATACACGGGATCGCCAATCAAAGGATGCCCCAAGGCCGTCATATGCACGCGAATTTGATGTGTGCGCCCCGTGATCAAAAGCGCTTCGATCAACGTATACCCTGAAAAACGCTCCAGAACACGGTAGCGCGTATGCGCACTTTTACCTCGTGTACGGGAGATGGCCATACGCTTGCGATCCACGGGATGACGGGCAATTGGAAGACGAACCTCACCTTCATCATCTTTGACATGCCCGCATACACATGCGATATAACGCCGTTCCACCTGTTGATTTTGAAACTGTAACGTAAGCTTTTGATGTGCATCATCATTTTTAGCCACGACCAACAGACCGGACGTATCTTTATCCAGACGATGGACGATCCCTGGGCGCAAGGTGCCCCCGATCCCAGAAAGGTGGTTCAGGTGATACAAAAGGGCATGAACAAGCGTTCCTTCTTCATGACCTGGCGCGGGATGAACCGTAAGACCTGCTGGCTTATCGATAACAGCTACGTCTTCATCTTCATAAACGATATGAAGCGGTATATTTTCTGCTTGTAGTTCAAGCTTTTTAGGTTCCGGTGGACGGACGTGAACCATCTCAAGAGGGCTAACGACATACGCAGGCTTATAGACGATGTTGGCACGATCGGTCTCAACACGTCCTGCTTCAATCCACTTTTGAATCTGTGAACGGCTCCAAGAAAGTTCTTGCTGTCTCGCCGCTTCAAAAATAAAAAGGTCGAGACGCTTTCCACCCTCTTTAGACTCGACTTGAAACGTATAGACGGGACTCGAAAAAACGTCTTTAGCGTTGGCCATCGCTGTGTTCACCCTCATCGTCGCGCTCGCTTCCAAAAGCTCTTATCGGCTGGGTGTGATCTTCACTTTTCTCAAGTGTATGCGTAAGGTTAGCGTGCTTAGGTTGGATCCAAAATGAAACGATGAGCCAGAGCACCACACCAATAAAAATCGCGGAATCAGCAACATTAAAAATCGGGTAATGGATGATGCGCACATCGATCATATCCACCACTTCACCGGAGACGAGGCGATCCCAAGCATTGCCCAACGCGCCGCCAACGATAAAAGCAATGGCAAGTCCCATGATCCATGAAGTTTTCAGGGCACGAGGCCAGTACCAGAATAGAAAGACAAGCACCATAACCGTTAAAAAAAGAAAAAATATGCGCTGATTTTGTAAGATGCCGAACGCAGCGCCAGCATTGCGGTGCGAGGTAATATAGAGGACACCAGGCCAAATGGGGATCGATGCCCCAAAAGTCATATACGTTTCAACGAGCCATTTGGTCCAGCGATCGAGCAAGACAACACTTACAACAATCAGTCCAAAGCCAATGAACCGCCGATCTTTAAACATGCTAGACACGCGCGAAACGTCCTTTCTGTTATATAAACTTAATGATTATATAAACTTAACGATGGATGTGAGGCCACTTTGCTTTGGTCTATCACTTTCTCCATTAAAACGAAAAAAAATTACCCGGTCAAGGGCGATCCATCGATCTTCATCCAATGGTGTTACGCCGTTGGTATCAAAAGCGGTTCAATATGTATGTTCTCCATCGGTCGACCAAAAAAATAGCCTTGCATTTTGTAACATCCGTTCGTCGAAAGAAAAGAAACTTGCTCCGTTATTTCCACACCTTCCGCTACAACCGAGAGCCCCAAGGTATGGGCGAGGTGAATAATAGCCGTCGCAATGACCGCGTCGCTTTTACCCGGTTTGATATCCATGATGAATGAACGATCAATCTTCACGGTATCAATCGGAAAACGATGCAAGTAACTTAAAGATGAATACCCTGTTCCAAAGTCGTCGACTGCAATACGTACACCCATCGCTTTTAATTCATTTAATTTTTTTATGCTTTCATCAACATTTTTCATAATCACGCTTTCCGTCAGTTCAATCTCTAACAATTCTGGCGGAATATGAGAACGTTTTAAAGCAGAAGCAACGTGATGGGTAAAATCATTTTGTTCAAACTGTTTTAATGATATGTTCACGTTGAGCCGAATGGGTCGAGCGCCTGCATCCAACCATGTTCGCAGTTGACGCGTCGCTTCTTTTAGCACCCAATTGCCGATAGGTACGATCAAGCCCGTCGCTTCGGCGATAGGAATAAATTCCCCTGGCGAAATCAATCCTAACTCTGGATGCTGCCACCGAATCAAAGCCTCTAACCCGACAAGCTGCTTTGAAAGATCGTCGTATATAGGCTGATAAAACAGCTTAAATTGATTTTCTTTAAGGGCACGACGTAAGTTCGTCTCCAACAAAAGACGATGAAATGTCTCCGCATACATCTCCTGAGAGAATACTTCGCTCGAGCCATAGCCTTTTTCTTTTGCTCGATAGAGCGCCATATCGGCATTTTGCCAAAGCAAATCTAAACTCGTCGCATCATCAGGGTACATGCTGCTGCCAATACAAGCAGAAATCAACCACTCATAACCCGCAAGGACAAAAGGTTCTTGAAATACCATTTGAATACGATGAATGCGTTCATAAAGGATCGTTTCTATTTCGGCATAGGAAGCCGCATCGGTCGGTGAAAGCTGGATAAATAAGGCAAATTCATCCGCACTGATGCGCGCCATCCATTCATGTTTAGAGATAACCTTTTTTAAGCGTTCTGCCACTTGAAAAATAAGTTCATCCCCAGTGTGGTGTCCAAGGGTTTCATTAATGAATTTAAAACGATCTAGATCTAAGAGCACCAGTGCCCAATGCCCTTCCAACGGGCTTAAACTATCCATCCGTTCCAAAAGACGCTGGTAAAAACTGTGGCGATTCATCAATCCACTGATACGATCGATGCCCGTATCCTTTAATTCCATGGGTGGAGTCTGTTCTTCAGCCAGTTCGAATAACGATACATACATCATGCCACCATGAGAGGGCAACTGGATGGTTTGAACCTTCACCGAAACGGGCTTTTGATCGGAAGTTAAAGCAATTAGATGCAGTGGATTTTTATTCTGTGTTACCATCGCCTCCAAAAACTGTGGGCGCGAAAAGCGGTCAAATAACTTTAATGGTGACGCATTCTGTAACTTATCTATGCGATACCCTAAGATCTCAGAAAACGCTGGATTTGCATATTGGATCCGTCCATCACGATGCAATAAGATGGGCTGTCCAATATAATCCAAGGCTGATCGATCGATTTCAAACAACTGCCCAGCGCGCGATTGATCCGTTCCGGAAACAACCAGCGCATGGATACCGTAAAGGACATCTTGTTTTTTTTGGAGATCAA
>JAVERJ010000257.1:0-3271 GCA_034007185.1 Candidatus Carbonibacillus sp.
ATCTCGACCATCCATCACCTTCGTCAGCATGTCGCCACGCGGTGAATAGATCGCCCCGACATATACACGATCGGCGTCAGCAAAAGCACGCGCAAACGATTGCTCTAGATAATAAACGCGCGTCGCTCGATGTGGTTGAAAAACGGCCAAGACCCGTCGACCAAAGGCTCGCGCTGTCGCCAGTGTCGCTTCGATTTCTGTGGGATGAACGGCATAATCGTCAATCAAAAGAATATCCCTAACTTCACCGATTTTTTCAAATCGCCGTTTTGCCCCACGAAACGATTGGAGACTGTTAACCATAACCTTATCAGGAACACCTAAGATCGAACCGATGGTAAGCGTCAATAACGCGTTCATTACGTGATGACGACCTGGAATGCCTAACGTGATGCGCCCTATAGACCTTCCCTCAATGAACGCCTCAAAGGAAGCATACGGTCCATCCATCTCAATATGTTGAGCGACCACATCGGCGTCATACGCAGGTGTCATGGCATACGTTTTAACGGTTATCATCTGAGTGCGAGAACGCTCGCTCGATGCATCACCATTTTCATGAGTGAAACGATGGCCGACGATATATCCATCTTCGTTTTGAAGGGATGCTACCAATCGCCGCCCTTCTGCATCATCGATGCCAACCACGAGAAAACCACCTGCCCTCACCTGTCTGGCATATTGGTGAAAGGCCTGTTGCATATGCCGAAAATCGCCATCATAGTGTTCGAGATGATCCGGCTCCATGTTGGTGATGGCCCCTATATATGGAAAATATTTAAGAAACGACCGATCGCTTTCATCAGCTTCGGCTACGACATAATCGCCCCTCCCCGAACGGGCATTCGTCCCCAGATTCACCATTTCTCCACCGATGACAAAAGTTGGGTCCAAACCGGCCTCTGTCATCATCCACGCCGTCATTGAAGATGACGTTGTCTTCCCGTGTGAGCCAGCAATGGCAATGCCTTTTTCATGATTCAAAAAATATGCCAAAAGATCGGCACGATGCCAGATCGTCTGATGGCGCTCTGTCGCAACAACCAGCTCGACATTGTCTTTTGGAACATCCGAGGTGTATATCACGAGCGCTTCGTTTGGTACATTTTCAGGACGATGCCCGATCATGACGGTTGCCCCAAGGGATCTTAAGCTCTGAAGTATAGGTTTTTCTTCAAGATCCGATCCCGTTACACGGTAGCCTTTTTCTAAACATACGCGGGCCAATGCGCTCATGCCGTATCCGCCGATACCGATAAAATGAAGCGGGGTCGAACGATTCAAACAGGCCACCACCTTTTAAGCATTAATCTCAAACCATCCTATAAAACCACGCATCTGAAAACATCTCTTCAGGACAAAAGCGTCTGAGCCTCAACTGTTTTTAACACATAAGGGCGTAAAACTTCAATGAGATAAAGCGATCCGGTGATGAGCAAAACATCTCGTGGCGTTTTTTCCGTACCCTTTTTCGAAGAAGGATGCTTGATCGCCGCATGCTCAGCCTCTTGCAGGGAGGTATGTTTGGCGAGATCCAAAGCCCGCGCCAAGGCACGGTGTGCTTCTTTTTCCATATATACTGGATAAGACGGAGCACTATGCCGAATGCGTTCGAAGAGCTGTTCTGCAGGCAACGATCGCGGTAGGGGTGCTTCCGTGACGGTAAGCGAAGCGAGATGCGGTAAAAGATGCGGGAGCATGTGCTCTGTATCTTTGTCTTTCATGATCGCCAAAACACCATGGATGCGACTGGTAGGAAAAAGAAACGGTAAAGACTGAACGAGCGATCGCATACCCGGCTCATTGTGCGCACCATCCAACACGATGGGTATTTCTCCTGCAATCACTTCCATCCGTCCTGGATGAACCGCTTTTTTTAAGCCAGCGTGAACATGTTCTGGCTCAATGTAAAAAGCATAATAAAGACGTAGCAGCTCGACCGTCATGATGGCAAGAGAAGCATTTTCTATCTGATGAAAACCTGGAAGTGAGGGGGATACATTTGAATAACGGCGATGCGCCCAATAAAAGTCAAAGGTCCAAGGATATGGGGCGTTTTCTAGACGTTCAGCATCAAACATCTCCCCCATACCGTAAAACGAGGCATGTTTTTCTCGAGCCGTCTCTTTTAAAACGTGTAACGCTTCTGGCGCCTGTCGTGCGCTGACAACAGGTACACCGGGTTTTATGATCCCTGCTTTTTCTTTGGCAATGGAGGCAAGATCTGAGCCTAAAATACGCATATGATCATAGCCAATGGATGTAATCACACTGATCAAAGGATGGACGACGTTGGTTGAATCGAGCCTTCCACCGAGCCCCGTTTCAAAGATGACGATGTCAGGATAAGTCACTTCCGCAAAATAAACGATCGCGGCCGCTGTTAAAACTTCAAACTCCGTCGGACGACCCAAGGAACTTTCAGCCAGTTCTTCTACCACTGGGTAAAGCCGACGATAAACATGCAACAGTCCAGCATCATCAATCGGCGTATGATTGTAACTGATCCGGCTTCTATATGTCGTCACATGGGGTGAAATATACGTACCGACGTCATAACCTGCCTCTCGCAAAATATAAGAAAGAAAACTGACGGTGGAACCTTTCCCATTCGTTCCCGCCACATGGATGAATTGAAGCCGTCGTTCCGGATGACCCAAGTGTTCAAGCATCGCCGTCATGCGTTCAATCCCCGGTTCATAATGCTCCCGTTTTTGACTTTGAATCCAGTCCAACACGGCGTCTGCCGAAACGATATCCGTAGTTTTGTCTCTTTTTAGCTCAGGTCTCATGCCGATCGGCCTTCCTTTCTTCATTTAACGCCGCCGTAAACATCGCCAGTCGTTCACGAATTTTTTCTCGACGCTCTAAGGCGCTGGTCAGCTTTTGACGTTCTTTTTCTATAATATGCGTGGGTGCTTTTTCTACAAAATCGGGATTGGCAAGTTTTCGTTCCGCCCGCTCGACTTCTGCATCCCAACGCTCCCATTCTTTCTTCAGTCTTTCCAATTCTTGGGCGACATCTACCAACCCTTTGAGCGGCAAGACGTATTCTGTCTTGCGCGTCACCCCACCGATGGCGTGCATCGCACGGGCATCTTCCCCAACGTGCGCCCGATCGATGATCATAACGTCCGACTGTGCCAGACGTGCAATGATGGACCGATGCGCTTTTAGCGCATGCACCATATCCGCTTCCACATAGATCTCTAGTGATATGATGCGGCCAGGTTCCACACCCATCTCTTGACGAATGTTTCGCACACCGCGC
>JAVERJ010000258.1:0-3239 GCA_034007185.1 Candidatus Carbonibacillus sp.
CTATTGTTAACGGGTCAGTTATAAGTGACGGAGGCAATGATGTAAGTTCAAGAGGTTTTGTATGGGGAACAAATCAATATCCTGACCTTAATAATAATATTGGATACTCAGAGAATGGTATAGGTACAGGGGAATTTATGGATACACTTACAAATTTATACCCTAATACAACATATTATATTAGAGCTTACTCAACTAATGAAGCAGGAACAGCTTACAGCCAACCAATAAGTTTCACTACCCTTGCTTTATTATTTACTATTGGCGATGGACTAATTGATATTGATGATAACGAATACAATACTATTATAATTGATGGTAAAGAATGGATGTCAGAGAATTTAAGAGTTACAAATTATAAAGACAATACTCCAATATCAAAGATTTCAACAAGTGCAGATTGGGTAGAAAATCTTGGAGATGCTTACTGTTGGTACAATCACGATTCTGTTGCAAATGCTGCAAAATATGGTGCATTATATAATTGGTTAACTGTAGAAACAGAAAAATTGTGCCCAATGGGTTGGCATATACCTGATTCTGCTGAATGGGGATATTTAATTGAATTTTTAGGAGGAGAAGAAATTGCCGGTGCAAAAATGAAAGAAGAAGGTATTAACAATTGGAATAGTCCAAATACAGGTGCAATTAATACTAGCGGACTTTCAATTCTACCTGCAGGATATTGCGAACAAGACGGTTTTTTCTTTAATTTAGGAACAACTTCCATATTGTGGACAGCTACTAACTTCGATAATCTTAATTCATATGATATAACCCTATTTTACGATCAAGCAAGTGCAGATGTTAATACAGGAAATATCAACCGAGGCTTATCAGTACGTTGTGTTAAAAATGATGAACCACTTCCGATATTAGGAACCTTACCTGTATCTCAAGTAACAGCTACCACAAGTATTTGCGGAGGAAATATTTTAGACAATGGTGGTTACAATATTACTGATAAAGGATTAGTATGGAGCACATCTCCTAATCCTGATTTAGAAAATAGTAGCGGCTTTATAAGTAATGGCGAAGGACTAGCATCTTTTAGTAAAAGAATTACCGGATTAAATCCCGAAACAACATATTATATAAGAGCTTATGCTACTAACGAAGAGGGAACGGCTTATGGTGAAGAACAAACTTTCACTACCGGAACTTTGCTGTTTTCTGAAGGCAATGGGGCAACTGATCCCGACAATAATGAATATTTAAGTGTTGTAGTTGGCGACCAAGAATGGATGTCTGACAATATTAGAACCAGCACTTATAGAGACGGTACTCCTATCGAAAGAATTAGTGATCCTGTAAATTGGACAAATCAAACATCAGGAGCATATTGTTGGTATAATAACGATTCCATTTCTAACGATTCTACTTATAGTAAATTGTATAACTGGTATGCTGTAAATAGTGGTAAATTGTGTCCTTATGGATGGCATGTTGCAAGTATAGATGAATGGCAAAACATGATTAGTTTAATTGGTAATCCCGAAGAGGCTGGTGCTTTTATGAAATCAACAGGAAACTTAGAATCTGGTACCGGTTTATGGCATATTCCAAATTTAGGAGCAAATAACGAAAGTGGGTTCAATGGGTTCCCCGGAGGATTTCGTTCCGAAAATGGAGATTTCGATTTAATGGGCTATTCCGGATTTTGGTGGAGTACAAGTATGGGAAATCAATTCGAAGGAGCATATATTGGATTATATCATGATACAATAGGAGTTGAAATTGGTTCTGCTAATGCTTTAAAAGGTTTCTCAGTAAGATGTATTAAAAATGATTATACTATACCGATTGTTTCAACAATTAGTGCGACAAATCTTACTCCTGTTTCAGCTACTATTAATTGCGAAGTAACCGATAATGGAGGTAATACTGTTACTGAAAGAGGAATTATTTGGAGCTTAAACGCAAATCCTGATATTAATGTAAATAATGGACTTATTTCGAACGGTGATGGAGTTGGAGTTTACAGTTGTGATATTGATGGACTTAATGCCGGAACAGCTTATTACATCAAAGCTTATGCAATAAATGATGCAGGAGTGGCTTACGGTAACGAAATTGAAATTAATACTCCAAGCCTTCTCTTTACCGAAGGAAATGGAGTTTACGACATTGAGGGTAATTTTTATAATTCTATAATAATAAATGGGCAAGAAATAATGGTTGATAATCTTAGAACATCATTATATAACGATGGTAGCCCTATTACAAAAATTGAAGATAACGCTTCGTGGTCTGCCGAAATGATTGGAGCATATTGCTGGTACAACAACGATTCTGTAACTTATGAACCTCTATACGGGAAATTGTATAATCACTTAGTGCTTGAAGAAAATGAAGTATGCCCGTCAGGATGGCACGTAATTACGGAGGATGAGTTTAATGAATTAGAAGAATTCTTAGGAATACCTGTTAGTGAATTAGAACTTACCGGATGGAGAGGTGAATTCGTAGGTGGTAAATTAAAAGAAATAGGTACAGAAAATTGGATGGAGCCTAATCTTGATGCCATTAATACAAGCGGATATTCTGCACTACCTTCAGGATACAGAGAATACGATGGACAATTCTATGGCGAAGGAACAGACCATTATGTATGGACACAACATTTTGACCAGGTAAATGTTTATATGAGAGCCTTAAATTATAATCAGAATATGTCTTTTCGAGATACATATTTATTGTTTCAAGATAATGAAAATTATAGGGGATATTCAATTAGATGTGTTAAAACAATTATATCTTTGGCTGAGCTTACCACCGAACCTGCAACAAATATTACCCCTTACTCCGCTCAATCGGGAGGTTTTATTTCTTCAGATGGAAATGGCAGTATTACAGCAAGAGGAATAGTATGGAGTACTAGTAGTGAGCCTACAATTGATATTAATGAAGGAATTACAAACGAAGGAGAAGGAGCAGGAAGTTTTATTAGCCAATTAGATGGTTTAACTCCAGGAACTACTTACTATATAAGAGCTTATGCAACTAACCAAGAAGGAACTGCTTATGGCAATGAAGAAGTATTCACTACAGCAACATTGCTTTACACTCCCGGCTCCGGAGTTACCGACTATGAAGGTAATTTATATAATACCGTAATTGTAAATGGTGTAGAATTTATGTCAGAAAACCTAAGGACTGCAAGCACTAATCAGGGTGGATATATAAACCAAGTTGCGGATGCTTTTACTTGGAGTACCATGTACGATCCGGCTTACTGC
>JAVERJ010000259.1:0-3232 GCA_034007185.1 Candidatus Carbonibacillus sp.
TCGCGCTGGTCGCCTTAATTTTTTATCTTGCATCGCTGGACAGCTTTGGGGAACCGTATTTTTACTTACCGTTTGATAAGGGCAATGTCCAGAAAACACAAGGTGGTGCCTGATGCAGCCGCGTTTCATCGTTTATCTCTTTGCTGTCAATGCCCTGATGAACGACATTGGTTTTGTCCCGCGCATTCTTCTCAACGGCCGTCATGATGACGCCTATGTTGCCTTACTCTCCGCTTTTTTCTTAAACGTCTTGCTGATTGTTGTAACCTTTTGGTTATTGAAGCGTTTCCCATACAAAGATTTAAACCAAATATTAACGGAAACGCTTCCCGCTTTCATACGCCTTCCGCTCATCGTTTATTTTGCTTTACAATGGTTGATTGCCGGCAGTCTCGGTTTAATCATGGTTGCTGAAATCAGTGCAAAGTATTTAAATGTCGGCGCCTCAGGGTATACCATTTTATATTTATTTGTCGTGCTCGTTCTGCTCGCCGCCCGCTCACGCTCGGATCGGGTCCTCTTTGCCTTAGAGCTATCCGTTATTATGACGCTACCCCTCCTGTTGTTAATCATCATAGCTACGTTTACAACGCAAGGCATCCTTTGGCAGGGTATCATCATTTTACTGCGTGAAGGTGGCTGGCCGAACGGAGAGCGACTCGCCGCTGCAAGCTACATCTATGCTGGATATATGAACATATTTTTATTTAATAAAGTTATTCAGCCATCGTATCAACCTTGGAAACTCATCCTTGGTGTTTTTGCGATCTTTGTCTTTTATTTATATTTATTTTCACTGCCCATAGCGCTTTTGGGCACCGAAACCGTCGCTCACTTCTACTACCCATGGGTCATCACAGCCGATGCTTTGCGTGTCGAACACGCTCCCATTGAACGCGCATTTTACCCAGCACTCATCGGATACCTGAACATCGCCTTACTCAATACCATCGTACACTGGCATGTCGCGTATGCATTTTTAAAACCCCTTACGATCCAGCAAACATCATCGTCAAAAACCTCCACCACCTCTGCTTCATGCGCTTCATCGACCTCGCCTGATTTAGAACAAAAACCGGCACAAGGGAGCGGCAACCCGCTTTTTCCAAAAAAGAAAACATTCGGACAAAGCCTCATCGCATCCATTCCCTTTGGGATACTGGCCATCTACGGACTGACGTTGCTCCCCTTTATTTATGATCGTTTTCCGATCGATTGCTTTTACACCATTAACCGCTGGTGGCTCCTTCTTTTACTGCCCAATGAAGTTTTAGCCTTGTTGCTTTTGCTCTGGTCAGCCTGGCGTACGCCTAAAGAGAGACAAGCGCAGTCTAGAAAACGAAGACCCAAGCGCCGGTCGCGGAACGCCCAATAACCATATCAAAGACGATGGGGTGAACAAATGATCATGAGCAAACACAAGGTTTTTCTAAATAACAACAGGTGGCGCTCTCTTTTATTAGTGTTTTTTGTCATCGTTTGGAGCGGCTTGCTCGTTACTGGATGTGCTTACAAAGACATTGATAAACGCGCGTTTGTTGTCTCTATCGGTGTCGATCCAGCCCCACGAAACGATGAGACCGACATGTCAGATGAAAACCGTGACATCTACGATGTAACATTGAAGGTCGCGATTCCCACAGCGGATATTAAATCTGGTGAAAACCGATTTGTTTTGTACAGCGCCACCGGTCAAACCATCGCCGATGCCATCCACAAAGTTACCCCGATGATCGAAGGTGAGCTTGATTTTAGCCATGCCAAACTGATTTTCTTCGCCAAAACACTTGCCGAACATGTCAAACTGTCAGAGCTTATCGACTGGTTTGTGCGTATGGAGACGATACAAGACATCGCACTCGTCGCACTTGCCGAACCGAGTGCCAAAGACGTTCTGAGCTTATCGCCACCGACCGAGCGGCTTCCTGCCAACAGCTTATTTACAGCACTCGACGGGAGCGGCACGACCGCCCCCACCATTGTGCATAGTCCGCTCATTGACGTCTACCGTCGCTTATATGAGCCCGGGCTCGATCCTTACCTTTCAATCGTTCAGACCGTCGGTAAAAAAAATTTTAAAATTGATCGCGTCGCCCTTTTTGACAAAACCCGCTTACAACTCGTGCTTGATTCGGAAGATACGGAATGGTTTAACTTTCTGGCGCGCTCAACGAGTAACGTGACTTTCTCTAATGTACCCAAAGGTTATTTTTTTCAGGTGGATCCGAATCGCGCCAGCAGTCATTTTACCCTTGAGGAAATGCCCCAAGGGAAGCTCACCATCGTCTGGCACATCGATCTCAAAGGTTCGATCGATGAGCGGCAAGGAAAAGCTGTTGACGATAAAGAAGTCATCGCCGCTCAGATACGTAAGCTGGCCACACAAAAGACGCAAACATTGACAGAGACGCTACTAAAACATCATCTCGATCCGCTCGGCTTTGGTTTTCAGTATCGCATACGCCATCCTCACAAGAACGATTTCGCGACCTTCCAAAACATGTACCCATCGTTAGAGACACGCGTACACATACAAACGGTGATTTATGAAACCGGTAACCTCACCCGTTAATTATCTAATTCCAAGGTTTAAAGTCACTGATAAATATTCACATCCAACGCTTCAAGCTGTTTTTCTTTCATGAAACGAATTTCTTCTTTGAGCCGTTGAACTGTTTTTTCCAATTCTAAAGCGAGTACCCAGAGAGAACCGAGCTTCAACATCTCGTTTTTTCGCTCTCTTTCAACATGTAAAGCACTTTGCCGGCGTTTTTTTCTCACTTCACGCCTCCGCGTTTTAGCATCCGTGAGTTCTTTTTCATAGCGTGCGCGTAAAGCTTTATTCCAACGAAAGCCGCAGGCGCTGGCGGTGCGCCCAAGCAGACCGGCCGCTTCAGAAAACGCTTCGAGCTGCGTCCCCCCTTGGGCCACATGTTTTAAGACAAGTGAAGCCAACAAGTCATCTTCATCTTCTCGCCAGCTATCGTAACGGCGCATGCGAAGCGGATGGTCTTCATCATCTACACGGAGACCGCTACGTTCCAAAAGCTCCCGGCTTTTATTGACACGCGCGGACGATGACCTTCTCCGTCCTTCGCTTCTCTCATCCAAAGGCGGTTCGGCTTCAATCTTACCCATCGGTCTTTCCTCATCTTGCATCAACAATGCTTTTTCCTGATTTACCATCAATCCTTCCAAAGCATCCAGCGCCGCTTCACGAAGCAAAGATTTT
>JAVERJ010000260.1:0-3224 GCA_034007185.1 Candidatus Carbonibacillus sp.
GGAAAAATGTTAACCTATTATACTTTTTATGTTGACAATATGCGCTTTTTTAAGTACAGTAGAAATACATGAAGAAGAGAAAGTATCAACAGAATCAAACAAAGAATCAAAATACGAAGTAGTCTCAAAGGATGGAGAGCTCATGCAAAGAGAAACGACCTTGTCTCAACAACCATACACTCGGCAAACACCTCTTAAACGGGGTATCGATCGCACGGCAAATGATGACGGTGGGCTTGCGTCGCTCATCGAGCGTGCCCAACGAAATGAAGCGCTTACACCGGAAGAAGCATTGCGTCTTTTGCAAACATCCGATGAGGATCTTCTGCTTCTTCTCGATGCTGCGTATCAAGTGCGCCGACATTATTTTGGCAAAAAAGTGCGTCTTAACATGATCATAAATGCAAAAAGTGGGCTTTGTCCGGAAGACTGCGCGTATTGTTCGCAATCACGTCTCTCCACGGCAGCCATCGAGACGTATCCGCTTCTTGACCAGAGCATCTTATTAGACGGGGCAAGAAGGGCCCAATCGCTCGGGGCAAAGACGTATTGCATCGTCGCCAGCGGTCGAGGCCCGACGCCTGGTGAGCTGGAACGCATTGGTGAAGCTGTGCGCACCATCAAAAAAACGTATGATCTGACGGTTTGTGCCTGTCTTGGTATTTTAGATGAACATAAAGCTAGAAAGCTTAAAGAGGCTGGTGTTGATCGGTATAATCATAATTTGAATACACAGGAGGATTTTTACGAGACGATCGTTTCGACCCATACGTATGATGACCGTATAAGAACGATTGAAGCCGTAAAGGCGGCTGGTATCTCCAGTTGTTCCGGTTTTATCATCGGCATGGGAGAGACGGATGAAGATATTGTAGAGATGGCCTTCCAAGCGCGGGCACTCGATATTGACTCTATTCCAATCAATTTTTTACACCCCATCCCCGGTACACCGCTTGGCGATCGACCTTTGGTAGAACCTCTAAAAGCATTAAAAGTCGTGGCTATGTTCCGCTTTGTGAATCCTACGAAAGAAATTCGCGTCGCTGGGGGACGGGAAAAAACACTTCGAACGTTGCAACCATTTTTGCTTTATGCAGCGAATTCGATCTTTATAGGTGATTATTTGACCACGAGCGGCCAGGAAGCGGAACTCGATCGACAGATGATCACCGATATGGGTTTTGAAGTCGGATAATCTTTTTGTAAAGTGGTGAACGTAGATAGGGTCTCGGTTGGAAGACATAACAGTTGACAAAATAACAACATGCGTGCGATAGCGATTGTAAAGAAAGAAGAATGCAAAATCATGCGTTGATCTTATCGGCAGGCTATGATAGACTGAAGTTGCAAGTTGAGTTGAAAAAATCAAATAAATCTTTGCACGGGAGCTCGAGGAATCGAGCTGAGAGGGAAGCTAGAGCGCTTCCGACCGTTGAACCTGAACTGGGTAATACCAGCGGAGGGAGCATAGACGTATGAACATTTGCGCTCTATTATCCATCAACCATTGTATCGCTTGACGTCTTATCGTTGTTAACCCTCATTCAGCACATGTTTCACACGGGCTCATGTTGAGCTAAACGAAGATGTGGGATGCACGGTAGGGTGTGATAAGCGATAGTTGCTATTGGCGATCGGCCAGTTTGCTGGATCGCCAGATCGTCTGGATGAGCCAACCCGATAGGGTGGATGGATGATCATGCAGCGCGTCATTCGTACATATGCTGTCTCTCTGTTGGAGGCAGCTTTTTTAATGGCTTCCTCATTGCCTAAGCTTTAGGTTTACGGTGTTTTATTAGGTATGGTAAAACATTCGAACACAATCGATGAGAGGAGTGTGCTTGATGCTTAAAGAGGTTGGAGACAGATCGACCACGCGCGCTTGGCAGTATGGAGAAAATTTTTTCCCGGCAAGCCGGAAAGTGTACGTAGAAAAAACCTGGGATGGACATCGCTTAGCTGTGCCTATGCGGGAAGTCGTGCTTACAGAGACGAATGAACAAGGGGAACAAGTGCGGCATCTTTTATACGATACGAGTGGTCCATATACCGATCCCACTGTAAAAATTGATCTAAAACGCGGTCTCCCGCGTATGCGCGAGGCATGGATTGAATCACGCGGTGATACTGTCATGCTGGATGATACGTCTTTTCAGACGGATTTTCCGCATATTCCCCGCAGGCGAGCGAAAGGTGGGGTGGCGGTGACACAGATGGCCTATGCCCGAAGGGGGATGATCACACCGGAGATGGCTTTTGTGGCGGAACGGGAAGGGCTGGATGCAGAATTTGTACGGCAGGCTGTCGCTTCTGGACGGGCCATCATACCGGCGAATATCAATCACCCGGAAAGTGAGCCGATGATCATCGGGCGCGACTTCCATACGAAAGTGAACGCCAATATTGGTACGTCGAAGATTACATCATCTTTGGAAGAAGAAGTGGATAAAATGATTTGGGCCGTTTTGTGGGGGGCGGATACGGTGATGGATTTGTCTACCGGCGCGCATATTCATAAGACGCGGGAGTGGATCATTCGCAATGCCCCTGTTCCCATCGGGACGGTCCCGATCTATGAGGCATTGGAAAAAGTCAACGGGCGCGCAGAAGATCTGTCCTGGGAAGTCTTTCGTGAGACGATCATCGAACAGGCCGAGCAGGGCGTCGATTATATGACCATCCATGCCGGTGTGCGCCTTCATTACCTCCCGCTTACGATTGATCGCGTGACAGGCATCGTCTCCCGTGGTGGCTCTCTCATCGCCGCTTGGATGTTGGCTCATCATCAAGAAAACTTTTTATATACGCATTTTGAAGAGATATGCGAAATTCTCCGAACGTACGATGTGGCGATTTCCCTTGGCGATGGACTCCGCCCCGGTTCGATCGCTGATGCCAACGACCGGGCCCAGTTTGCCGAACTGGAGACGTTGGGCGAACTTACGGAGATCGCTTGGCGCTATGATGTACAGGTGATGATCGAAGGGCCGGGGCACATACCGCTTCATCTTTTACAAGAAAACGTAGAAAAGCAGCGCACGATCACACACGATGCTCCATTTTATACGTTGGGACCGCTCGTCACCGACATTGCCCCGGGCTATGACCATATCACATCGGCGATCGGGGCAGCGATCATCGGTTGGATGGGTACGGCCATGCTCTGCTATGTGACACCCAAAGAACACCTCGGTCTTCCCAATAAAAACGATGTGAAAGAAGGG